>VGNK01000099.1 GCA_016866055.1 Chloroflexota bacterium
GACCGGCTCGTGGCCGCAGCTCGCCGGCGTGCCCGGCGCGCTCGTGCGCGCGCCCGCGGAGGGCCGCGTCGCGAGCGTCGGCCCGGTCGGCAACGCGAGCGGGGTCACGATCGATCACGGCAACGGCTGGCGCACGATCCTGCAGGGGCTCGCCGGCGTACAGGTCTCGGTCGGCCAGGCGCTCGGTCGTTCGGAGCCGCTCGGCCGGCTCGCGGCGGGACGCGGCGGCGAGGGGCTGCTCGGGCTCGCGGTGACGCTCGACGGTCGCGCGCTCGACCCGACGCGCCACGTGCTGCGCACGCGTCCGGAGGCGCGTTCCCGGGGCCGATGCTAGGATCGCCCTGCGGCCGCGTGGCCGCTCCATGCGGTGGGTGTGGCCTAGCGGTTAAGGCGCCAGGTTGTGGCCCTGGAGAGCGTGGGTTCAAATCCCATCACCCACCCCAGCATCCCGCTCCCACCCCGGCGTCCAGCATCCGCCCCCGGCCGGGGGGCCCCGGCGGATCACCGGCGCGCCGCCTCGACTGAGCTCATCGAAGGACTGCCCGTGGACGGGCGCGCGCTCCCGATCATCGGACTCATCGCGGCCGCGACACTGCTCGTGGCCGCGTGCGGCGGCGGCGACAAATCCGCCGCCGGCAGCGACCTCGCGGACCGCTGGCTGCGCGTCGGCGAGGACCTCGGGACCGGCGTCACGGTCTACGAGGGCAAGGTACCCCCGCAGCTCTCCGCGCTGCTGAACCCGGGCGTCGCCGCCGACGCGAAGGACCAGGTCGCCCTCCCGGTCCACCCCGAGGGGAAGCTCGTCGGCTCGTTCCACATCCGGCGCTCCGACGGGACGAACCTCGTCTGGCTGATCTTCGACGTGGTCGGCGCCGACGCGGCGGTCGAGCAGCTCGTCGCCGAGCAGCTCAACCAGACGCCCTGGCAGGTGATCGGCGGGCAGACGAGCGAGGCGCTCGCGGTCGTGCGCTTCCAGAACACGCTGAGCGGGGACGTCGAGGGGACGGCGGTGATCCAGCCGCTGCCGACGGGGACGAGCTTCGACCTCACGGTGCAGCGCGCCGGCAAGGACGTGAAGCTCACGATGCCGCGCAGCGCGCCCGCGCCGCGGCTCGCCGCGGAGGTCGTCGAGCAGTCCGACGGGCTTGTCGTGCGCACGCTCGAGGGGTTCGACAGCGCGACGGGGCTGCAGGCGGACGACCGCATCGTCTCGGTCGCGGCGAGCCCGGTGAAGACGACCGCGGACCTCGACCGCGCGCTGCGCGCGCTCGCCGACGCCGGGGCGCGCAAGGCTTCGCTCGTCTACATCCTCGAGATCAAGCCGCAGATCGCGCGCAAGGACCCGACGTTCATCCTGCCCCAGAGCCGCACGCTGCCGGAGAGCTTCCCCGCGCGCTTCCTCATCGCCGACACCATGACCGTGCTCGACTCGCGCTGGTCGAGCCAGGGGGGGCAGGGCGTCGCCTACCAGACGACGCTCCTCACGAAGAGCTCCTCGCGCGACGCCGCACAGGAGGTGCGGCAGGCGATCCGGCGCGAGGGCTGGCGGATCACCGACGACCAGGCGGTGGGCTTCGCGACGCAGATCGACTTCACCGACGCGGCGAGCCGGATCACCGGCCGCGCGCGGATCGACGCGTTCCCGGCGGACCAGTCTTTCACCGCGCTCTCCCTGGAGATGCAGTCGACGCCGCAGCGTTCCGGGAACTGACGGGGCGATCTCAGGCAACTCCCCGATCTATCGGCCGCCGCGCGGCCCGCATGATCGGGGGTGCTCGGGGCGACGACCTCGTGGTTGTCGCGGCCGTCGGGATCGTCCGCGGGTCGCGCGGGCGGCGCGTTCGAACGGCAATGGAGGCCGCCCCACCATGTCGCTGCAGATCGAACACCAACGTGATGGCGCTGAACGCGCAGCGCAACCTCCCGGTGAACGGGCGCAAGCTCTCCGTGGCGCTCGAGCAGCTCTCGAGCGGCCTCTGCATCAACCGCGCGGCGGACGACGCCCCGGGCCTGGCGATCAACAAGAAGATGCGCGCGCAGGTGCGCGGCATGCAGCATGGACTGCGCAACGCGCAGGACGGCGTCTCGATGATCCAGACGGCCGAAGGCGCGCTCTCCGAGACCCACGCGATCCTCCAACGCATGCGCGAGCTGACCGTTCAGGCCAGCTCGACCTCGCTCTCGATCTCGGACCGTCAGGCCGTCGGTGAGGAGCTCCTGACCCTCCGTGCCGAGGTGGACAACATCGCGACGCGCGCGCGCTTCAACGGGCTCAACCTGTTGACCGGCGCGCTCTCGGTCACCGCCGCCGGCACGATCACGACGACGACGGGGACACGGTCACGGCGGCGGTGGACGCGAGCGGGGTCGACCCCGCCGACACCTTCACGCTCTCCGGCCCGGCGCCTCGCTCACGATCCTGAACGTCACGAAGAACATCAGCCAGGCGGTGACCGTCGCCGACTTCACGGTGGCTGGCCAGCAGCAGGTGCTCAACCTCAACGCGCTCGGCATCAAGGTCACGGTCACGCTCGCGACGTTCAACAACGGGATCACCGGCGCGAAGATGGTGGACACGGGCACGAACCCGCTGAAGGCCGCGACGCTCACGGTGTCCGGCTCGGGGAGCGCGACCTACCGGGTGGGCTCCGAGACGACCGACTAGGTCGCGGTGAGCTTCTCCGATCAGCGCTCGTCGGCGCTGGGGAGCGGCGTGGGCCAGTACCTGAGCCGGCTCGTGATCGACAACAGCGGGACGACCGCGGGCGCCTCCTCCTGCTCGCGCCGGGGGCCGTCGCGCGCTCGTAGCGGCAGTCACAGCCGGGCGCGGCCGACGCTGTGCGACAATGGCACGGCCCACTCCTCGCGATTCGACAGGGACGGCCGTGCTCGTCGAAGGCACCTGTACGCATGGCGGCGGCCTGCTGCGGCGGTCGTGCATGCAGCCGGCCGTGGGCGAGTGCGTCTACTGCGGCGAGCCGTTCTGCGACGCGCACGGCGTGCGCGGCGAGGATTACATCGAGGTCTGCACGCGGAGGCACTGCCAGGCGAAGTGGCGCGACGTGAGGGAGCACCAGGAGTGGCGCGCGCGCGTCGCCACCGCGAACCGCTCCTCGGTCTGCGCGCACGACCCCTGCGAGGAGCGCATGGCGCACCGCTGCCAGCGCTGCCGGCTCATGTTCTGCGCGACGCACCTGAAGCCGCGCATGATCATCGACCGCCAGTACGACCCGCCCCGGCGAGTGACCGCGCTGCTCTGCATGCACTGCACGTCGCGGCGCGAGCTGTGGGACTGAGCCCCCGGATCGCCTGGAGCCGGCAGCGTCTCGCCCGCCGATCGCCGGACCGGCGGGGCGTGCTCACGGCGGCATCGCGCCCACCGGCCCGCGCGCGAGGCACCTCGACCTCAGCGTGACCCGCGCGCCCGCGCCTGCGCGATCGCAACCGCGTGCGCGCCGTCGTGCATCGCCTGGCCCACGAGGTAGGCGCGCAGCGTGTCCTCGGCGTCCCAGGGCGCGGCGATCACCACGTCGAGCAGTTCGCCCGCAAGCGACCCCGCGGCCCCCACGAGCGCCTCGCGCGCGGCGTGCAGCCGTGCCAGGCGCGCCGCGAGATCCGCCGAGCGCGCCTCCGCGATCCGCGACGCGTTCCACGCGGACCAGTCGTCGTCCGCTCGCGCCTCCACCGGGAACTCCCTCGTCCCGCCGGCGATCGCCTGCAGGAACGCCGCGGTCATCTCGTCCCACGAGGCGAGGTGCGTGAGCAGATCGCCCACGTGCCAGCGCCCGCGCGCCTCGACGGCGAGCTCGGCCTCGGCCTCCGCGAGCCCGTCGATCGCACGTAGCAACTGGCTGCGCCCCTCGTGGAGCGCGACCCACGGGTCGACGTGCACGAGCGGGTCGGGGTCGGTCATCGACGGCTCGCTTCGAGGGAGAGCGGCGCCGGGCCCGGCGCCCGGGGTGCATGCTACGATGCGCTGGTTCGCGTGCAAGACGCGGGTCCGGGCGCCGCGGATCCGCCGGGCATGAGCGGCGCAGGCCAGGGAGGGCGCGGCCCCTGCTCCAGCCACAGCCCCACGACAACCTTCACCTCTACAACAGCCTCACCCGTCGCATCGAGCGGCTCCAGCCCCTCCAAGAGCGCACGGTCTCGCTCTACGTCTGCGGGATCACCCCGTACGACGTCGGCCACCTCGGCCACGCGCTCACCTACGTCACCTTCGACACCCTGCGCCGCTGGCTCGAATTCCAGGCGTACGAGGTGCGCCACATCCAGAACATCACCGACGTCGACGACGACATGGTCCGCAAGTCCCGCGAGCTCGGCGTCACCATCCCCGAGCTCACCGCGCGCAACCACCGCCTCTACTTGGAGGAGATGGACGCGCTCAACGTGCAGCGACCGGACCGCTTCCCGCTCGTCTCGGGGACGATGCCCTCGATCATCGCGATGGTGGAGCGGCTGGTCGCCGGCGGCTACGCCTACATCGTCGAGGGCCACGTCTTCTTCGACGTCTCGCGCGCGCCCGCCTTCGGCCGCCTCTCCGGCCGTACGCGCGAGGAGCAGCGCACCGGCCCGCGCACCGACACGATGCCCGACGAGCCCGACCACCTGAAGCGCGACACCCTCGACTTCCTGCTCTGGCAGCCGTCGACCGACGCCGGCGCCTCGTGGCCCTCCCCCTGGGGGCCGGGCCGCCCCGGCTGGCACATCGAGTGCTCGACGATGGCGCAGGAGAACCTCGGCCCGCAGATCGACATCCACGGCGGCGGGCGCGACCTGCGCTACCCGCACCACGACTGCGAGATCGTGCAGTCCGAGGCCGCGAGCGGCCTCGCTCCGTACGTCGGCATCTGGATGCACAACGGCACGATGACGCTCGACGGCGTCAAGATGTCGAAGTCGCTCGGCAACCTCGTGAAGGTGAGCGAGCTGCTCGCCCGCGGGTTCACCCCGGACGGCACCCGGCTCTTCCTGCTCGGCACGCACTACCGCGCGGATCGGGACTTCACCGAGCGCGAGCTGCGCGACTGGGAGGCGAAGGCCGAGCGCCTGCGCGCCGCGGCCGAGGGCCCCGGCGGCCCCCCCGACCGCCTGCGCGTGCAGCACCAGCGCGTCGAGTTCATGAACGCGATGGACGACGACCTCGACACGCCGCGCGCCGTCTCGGTGCTGCTGTCGATCACGGACGACCTCGCGGCCGGACGCATCGCGGGCGAGACGGGTGTGCCGACGCTCGTCGAACTCGCCGGCGTGCTCGGGCTCACGCTGGGGCGCGAGCAGTAGGTCGCGGCGTCGCCGAGGTGGAGCGCGGCGCGGGGTTGCCGCGCGCAGCTGCTGCTCGTACGCGAGCGTGGCGTACTGCCGCAGCATGCGCTGCGCCGTGAAGAACGATCCGTTCAGCGCGATCGCCGAGCGCATCGTCTCGACGTAGGCGTCCGGCCGCTTGTAGAAGCGCGGCAGGATCACGCCCTCGAGCTAGTCGTACAGCGCGGCCGCGTGCTGCGACGGCTCGTCACTGCCGCCGTTCTTCGAGATCGACCAGCCGGTGACGCCCTCGACGTGCTCATCGATCCACCAGCCGTCGAGCACGCTCAGCGACGGCACGCCGTTGAGCGCCGCCTTCATTCCGCTCGTGCCGGAGGCCTCGAGCGGAGGGAGCGGCGTGTTCAGCCACAGGTCGACGCCGGCGCAAATCTCGCGGCCGAGGTCCATCTCGTAGTTCGCGAGGTAGATGATCTTGAGCCGCTCGCCGAGCGCCTCTCGCACCTCGAAGACGCGGCGGATGATCGCCGTCCCGGTGTCGTCGTTCGGGTGCGCCTTGCCGGCGAAGACGAGCTGCGCGGGACCCGCCATCAGCGCGATCTGCCGCAGTCGGTCGAGGTCGTGGAAGAGCAGATCGCCGCGCTTGTACCCGGTGGAGCGGCGCGCGAACCCGATCGTGAAGGCCTCGGGGTCGAAGAGCTCGCCGGTCTCGCGCCCGATCGTGGTGAGCAGTCGCTCCTTCGCGCGGCGGTGGGCGTCCCGGACCTCGTCGAGCGGGAGGCCGACCGCCTGCCGCAGGTAGGTGGGGTCGCGCCGCCACTCCGAGATACGGTGGTCGAAGAGATCGCGGAACGGCGGCGCGGTCTAGGTGTAGGCGTGCACGGGGTTGGTGATCGACTGGATGCGATGGCGGGGGAACATGCGCGCCGAGACCTCGCCGTGGCGCATGCTCGCCGCGTTCGCGTAGCGCGAGAGCGAGAGCGCGAGGTAGGTCATGTTGAGCGCGGCGTCGCCTGCGAGGTTGCGTCGCTGGATCGGCGCGACGTAGCGCGCGCCGAGGACATGGTGGGCGAGCTCCTAGCCGAACTGGTCGTGGCCCGCGACCGGAGTGTGCGTGGTGAAGATGCAGCGCCTCCGGACGGCCTCGACCTGCGCGTCGGTGGCCTCGACGAGGTCGTGCTCGCCGACCTCCTCGTCGAGCAGGGCGAGCGTGAGCAGCGCGGCGTGAACCCTCGTTCATGTGGTACCCGCGGACGTCGCGGAAGCCGAGCGCGCGCAGCATGCGCACGCCGCCGAGCCCCAGGATCGCCTCCTGGCAGCGCCGGTAGCGGGCGTCGCCGCCGTAGAGGTTGCCGGTGAGCCGTCGGTCCTCGGGGGAGTTCGAGGGGAGGTCGGTGTCGAGCAGGAAGACGGGGATCTCGAAGCCGCTCGGTCCGCGGATGTCGTAACGCCAGGCGCGCACCTCGACCTGGCGATCCTCGATGCGCACCGTGATCGTCGGTCGCGCCGGTTTGAGGCGCGTCTCAGGCTTCCAGGTCGCCGGCAGGTCGCTCTGGTTGCCGCGCGCGTCGAGCACCTGGCGCACGTAGCCTGCTCGGTGGACGAGCGTGAGCCCCACCATCGGCAGCTCGAGGTCGGCGGCTGCGCGCAGCGTGTCGCCCGCCAGCACCCCGAGCCCGCCGCTGTACGTGGGCATGTCCGACTCGAGCCCGACGTCCATCGCGAAGATTGGCCACGGGGGCCATCGTCGCGGTCGAGCGCTCGCCGATCAGCCGCCGTCTCGCTCTCGCGGGGGGAGGCTGTCCTTCATACCACTATGAACGCGCGCCACAAGCACCCGTGACGGTGATCGGCGCCCATCGATCGCGGACCGTGCAGTAGGGAAGGATCCACCGTCCGCGGGGAGGAGGACGGAGGCCCCGGCGGCCGCCGGCCGGGGGCCAGGCGACGCCGGGAGCAGGCAGCGCTTGCGTCGGCACTCGGCTCCGCTCATGCTAACTGCGCATGAGCATACGTGCTTTATCGGATCATTGCCACGCTTCGGGCGCTCCGGAGCCACCTGCGCCGCTCAGCGCTGGCCCGGGGCGGAGGCCGGCGCCCCCTCCCGGTTGAGCGCCTCGACGAGCCCGATGACGCGCCCCAGCGTCTCGAGCCGCTCGTCGAGCGTGGTGCCGCGCAGCCCGGCCCGGAACGTCGTGATGCCCGCGTCGCGGTAGTCGCGCAGGCGGGCGCGCACGGTCTCCTCGTCGCCGATCAGGTTGGTGCTCAGGACGAGCTCCGTGGGCACCCTGCGGCGAGCCTCGTCGCGGTGCCCGGAGAGCCAGAGCCGCTGCACCTCGCGCGCCTCGTCGGCGAAGCCCTGACGGCGGTAGGCGTCGTTGTAGAAGTTGTGTTGCTGCGAGCCCATCGCGCCGAGGCTGAACGCGAGCCCGGGCTTGAGCGCCTCAGCGGCGCGCTCGGGGTCGTCCGTGAACCAGACGGTCCCGCCCGCCTGGAGGTCGAGCTCGGCGAGCGAGCGGCCGGCCGCCCGCGCGCCCTCGCGGATGGGTCCGATGAACGTCTCCGCGGTCTCGGGCAGGAACGAGGTCCCGAGCCAGCCGTCGGCCAGCTCGCCCGTCATGCGCAGGTTCCGTGGGCCGAGCGAGGCCACGTAGATCTTGAGGTTCGGCGTGGGCGGCGCGCCCGGGCGGAGCGCCTTCCCCTCGCCGCCGGGGAGCGGGAGCGTGTAGAGCTGCCCCTCGTACGCGAGCGTCTCGCCCTGAAAGATGCGCCGGCAGATCTCGATGATCTCCCGGGTGCGCTGGATCGGGCGATCGAACGGGTTCCCGTGCCAGCCCTCGATCACCTGCGGGCCGCTCGTGCCGAGCCCGAGCAGGAAGCGCCCGCCGGACATCGAGTCGAGCGTCATCGCGGTCATCGCGACGAGCGCGGGGGTGCGCGTTCCGACCTGCATGATCCCGGTGCCGAGCTTCAGTCGCGTCGTCTTCGCGGCGAGGTAGGCGAGCGGCGTCGCCGCGTCGTGGGCCCAGGCCTCCGCCGTCCACAGGCTGTCGACCCCGAGCCGCTCGGCCTCAAGCGCCAGCCGCGTGGTCTCCTCCCAGTCCTCGATGGCGTAGCGGTGCAGGCCCACTGAGACCTTCATGGCGTCCTCCCACGCTTCCCTCGGCGCGCGTGCCGGCCGAGGCGCCGCCGACCGTGCGCGACCATAGCAGAGCCCGCCGCCCCGGCGTCGCGGCGGGCGCTCCCGCGCCCCTCGCGTTACCGTGCCGACACCCATGCGCGCCACCGCCGTCCCCCGCCGATGAGCGCGCTTGCGCGCGCCCGCCGCCTGCGCCGGGCGTGGGTGATCGTCGGCTTCGGGATCCTCGGCAACATGACCTCGGCGGGATCGCTCTTCTGGGTGATTGCCGTCTCGTCCCCGCGATCGCCCGTGACTTCGCCGTCGAGCGCACCCCCGTCGTGACGGGGCGCTCTGGGGGTTGGGCCGCGCGTCCGCGCCGATGATCGAGCCGCTGCCCGTCACGAACGCGTTCGGCGTGCGCTGCTACGGGTCGATCGGCGGGCTTGTCGTGATGCTCTCGTTCGGCGGGGCGGCGCTGTTCGACAGGACGGGCTCATACCGGCTCGCGTTCGTCCTCGACGCGGCGGGGTTCGCGGCCGCGGGGGTGCTGTTCGCGCTGATGGCGGCGTCGATGCGCGGGCGCGGGTATCGGGTGGCGGCGGCGCGGGCCGGGATGCGGTAGGCGGCGCGGAAGACGCAGCCGGTCGAGCGCGGAGGGTCGGCGACCCGGACGCGGGGGGGGGGGGGGGGGGGGGGGGCCGGGCGCCCGCCGCG
>VGNK01000100.1 GCA_016866055.1 Chloroflexota bacterium
CGCCGCGGGCGCGCCCGCCGCGCCGGCCGCTGCGCGTCGGGCTCGTGCTCGACGACCCGATCACGCGGCGGCCCGTCGACCCCACCTGCGTGCGCGCGGTCAAGATCGCCGGCGACGCGCTCCGCGCGCTGGGTCACCGTGTGGAGGTCGACCACCCGCGGGCCCTCGCGACGTTCCTCGCGCCGCTGCGCGACTACCCGGACGCGCTCGCCCACGGCCGCGCGGTGCAGCTGCGCTGGCTCGCGCGGGCGGCCGGCCGTCCACTGCGCGCCGGCGACGTCGACGCGCGGCTGCTCGAGGCCGCGCGCGCCGGCGCCGCCGTCCCGCGCGCACGCCGCGCCGCCGCGCGCCGCGCGATGCGCGCGGCGGTCGCGCCGCTCCTCGACTGGTGGCGCGACCACGACCTCCTCGTGACGCCCACGCTGCGCCAGCCGGCCTGGCCGCTCGGCCTCCCCGACGACGGCTCGCAGCAGGGCTTCTTCACGTTCGCGGCGAGCTTCACCGGGCAGCCGGCGGTCTCGCTCCCGCTCCACCGGTCGCCCGCCGGGCTCCCGGCCGGCGTCCAGATCGTCGCCGCGCTCGGCGCAGACGAGGCGCTGCTCGACGTCTCCGAGGCGCTCGAGGAGGCGCTCCCCTGGCGCGAACGCTGGCCGCCGATCGCGGAGGATGCCGGCGAGGGAGCCGATCCCGGCGAGCGGCCCGCGTCAGGACGCTGAGCCGCCCGCGGGGAACGACAGCCGGCTCACCCCGCTGACGCGGGCCGCTCGCCACGACGCTCCCGGTTGACCTCGTCGACGAGCTCCAGAAGCCGGCCCAGCGCCGCCAGCCGCTCGTCGGGCGTCTCCCCGCGCACGCCCGCGCGCAGCGTCGTCACGCCGCAGTCGCGGTAGATGCGCAGCCGCGCCCTGATGAGCTCGTCGGTCCCGAGCAGGTTCGTCTTCTGCGCGATCTCGAGCGGCACGCGGTCGGCGGCCTCGTCGCGCTTCCCCTCGAGCCAGAGGCGCTGGATCTCGTTCGCCTCGTCCGCGAAGCCCTGGCGCGCGAAGGCGTCCTTGTAGAAGTTCTGCGTCGGCGACCCCATCGCGCCGAACGTGAACGCGTAGCCGCGCGCGTGGCGACGCGTGATCTCCTCCACGTCGTCGCCGAACTCGACCGAGACCGGCACCTGGATGTCGAGGTCGCGCAGTGATCGCCCCGACGCCTCGGCCCCCGCGCGCAGGTGCTGGAAGAAGACCTCGCTCGTCTCGGGGATGAACGAGTTGCCGATCCAGCCCTCGCACAGCTCGCCGGTGAGCCGCAGGTTGCGCGGTCCGAGCGAGGCCACGTAGACGGGGATCGCCACAGGCGGCGCCGATGAGCGCAGCGCGCGCCCCTCTCCGCCCGGCAGCGGCAGGTGGTGCACCTCGCCGTCGTAGACGAGCCGCTCGCCGCGCGACACGAGCCGCACGATCTCGATCAGCTCGCGCGTCCGCTGTACGGGGTGGTCGAACGGCACCCCGTGCCAGCCCTCGATCACCTGCCGCCCGCTCGTGCCGAGCCCGAGGATGAAGCGCCCGCCCGAGATCGACGCCAGCGACATCGCGGTCATCGCGACCATCGCCGGCGTGCGCGCGCCGATCTGCAGGATCCCCGTGCCGAGCCGGATCGACGTCGTCCGTCCCGCGATGAACGCGAGCGGCGTCATCGCGTCGTAGCCCCAGGTCTCGGCCGTCCACAGCGAGTGCACGCCGAGGCGCTCGGCCTCGCGCGCGAACGTCGCGGCCGCCTCCCAGTCGCCGCCGCCCGCGAGCCCGGTGGCGACGCGCACGCGCGCTACGCCCGGCGCGCCGGCGCGTCCGGGTAGCCGCTCGCCTGCTTCACCGCCGCGATCTGGTTCGCGTGGTCGATGTCGTGCACGCGTTGGAACAGGTACCACGCGCGCGAGTGCAGCTCGCCGAAGAACTGATGCCGCGCCATCGCATCGAACGACGGCTTCTCGGGCAGCCGGTCGGTGAGCACCGACCAGTCGACGGAGTCGCGCAGCAGCTGCCGGCGCAGCTCCTCGATCGAGAGGTCGGTCGCCTCGCGCGGCGGGTCGACGTTCTCCGACGTCGCCGGCTTGCCGGCCGCGAGCACCGCCACGACCTGCTGCGTCCGCCGCGAGCCGTTGAGCACGTGGAGCGCGACCTCGCGGATGCTCCACTCGCCGGGCGCGGGCACGTACGACGCCTGCTCCTCGGTCACGCCCTCGAGCGCGTCGAGCACCTGCAGCCGCGCCGCCACGGCGCGCGGCCAGAGCTCGACGTAGCTGCGCTTCTCCCCCTGCGAGAGGAGGTAGCCGCGCACGCGGTCGATCTCCTCCTGTTGCATCCAGGTCCCCCTCCCGCCGCACCCGTCCGGGGGCGCGCTCTCTTCGATCAGGGCGCATGCGCCGAGCCCTACGGTAACCCGTCGAGGCGCGTGTCGACGCTTCCCTGATCTGGCGCGAACCCGAGGGGAGTCCCTGACTCCTGCGGGCCGGGGCACGCTCCAGCCGGGCCGACGCGCGCCCGATGATCGCCAGAGGAGGTCGGGTGGGGCGATGATGCACGCGATGCGACTGCCGTCCGTCGACCTGCGCCGGCTCGCGCCTGCCGCCGCCGCGCTCTTCGTCGCGGCCTTCTTCGCGCTCGCGGCGCGCGGCGCCGCGCCTTCCGCGGGCGTGTACGCGGTGATCCTCGCGGGCTCCGCGCTCTTCGCGGTGGCCATGCTCGCTGCCAGCGCGCTCTTCGCGGCGCTCGAGACGCTCACCGGCCGCGCCTGGGCGCTCGGCTTCCGCCGCCTCGAGGGCGCGGAGTCCGGGCCCCGCGGCCTCGCCATGCGCGCCTTCAGGTACGCGACCTTCCTCTGGGCCGCCAACGGCGCCGCGCTCAGTCGAGCAGCGCGAATCCCGGCGCACCGTCGCGGCAGAGCTCGTACGTGATCGGGTCGTGCGTCTCGAACAGCCCGTAGGTCGTCTCGCCGTCGCACGTCACCTCGCAGTGGTGGTTCGCGCCGCCCGCGAGCCGGAGCTGCACCTCGGGCTGCGTCACGTCGTACGTCTCGCCCGAGACCATGCCGTCGCCGACGTACTGCCCGTGCCAGAGGTCGCCGTCGGGCGTCCCGCCCTCGCGGCCGCCGTACATCCCGCAACGCAGGAACGCGACCTGGCTGCCGAGCCGGCGGTAGCGCAGCTCCTTCACCTCGCCGCCCTCGAGCGTGTTGCGGACCACCCCGCCGACGAAGAGCTTCGTCTCGGGGTCGAAGCGCAGCCGCCGCTCCTGCCGCACGACGCGCCCCGCGCCGGCGCGCGCGTCGCCGAGCGGGTACAGCACGCGGTTGCCCCAGATCGACCAGTCCCCGAACTCGACCCACTGACCGGCGGTCGAGGTGCTCACGCCGTCGGGACGGAGGCTGTGCCCGCGCCCGCCGACGCCGTCGCGCACCCCCCAGTGGTGGTCGCGCGAGCCGTTGTAGGCTTCGCGCGTGAGCGCGAAGCGCTCGCCGCGCACGGTCACGCTGCCCTCGGGCGCGCCGAAGGTCTCGTAGCCGCCGATGAACTGCGGCTGGCGGATCGAGCGCTTCGTGTCGAACCAGCGCACGTCGTACTCGATGCCGTGGCCGTTCGGCGCGAGCGTGAGCCGCCACTCGCGGAACGGATCGACGAGCTCGAAGTCGAGCGGGCCGACGCGCATGTCGAGGCGGTTCGCGGTGAGGCGGCGGTGCGCGCGCACGGTCGTGTGCCGGCCGCGCAGGTTGACGATCGCGTAGGCCTCGACGGTGCCGAGGTTCGGGTAGAGCGCGAAGCCGGTGACGAGCAGCAGGTCGCCGGTGCGGTCCTGGCAGGTGAACCAGTAGCGCTCGTAGGCGCGCGGGTCGGTGGTCGCCTCCATCAGCATGTCGCGGGTCGACCACTCGTGGACGGGGAGCTCGGTGAGCGCCCACATCGGGGCGTGCTCGGGGCTGGTCTCGCGGTCGAGCCGGTGCATCGCGCGCCTCGCCTTCGTGCGGTGGGTGCGTGGGGGAGCCGGGCGCGCGCGAGTGTAGGCAGCGCCCGCGCTGGTAGGCGAACTTGGCCGACAACTGGTCGCGCAGTAGCTAACACCGGGGCGCGATGCCAGCGCGGTTGCCACTCGCCCCGAGACCGAGAGCGGCTAGCCCAGAGCAGGGGTGTTGCAATGTTGGGATCTGTAATTACAATCACCGCATGATCTCCGACTGTTGGCTTCACTGCTGCCAGCTGCTTGTTGCAACGAGCCGAGTCTAGGAGGAACGGGTGGCGAGACAAACGATCGAGGTGGACGAGGCGGTTTTTGAGGCTATTCGCGCCAAGGCCGTCCCCTTTGAAGACCACGAGCCGAACGATGTACTCCGGCGTCTCCTCCTGGGAGGAGAGCGGGATAGCGGTGGCGCTGCGAAGCCGCGGGTGGGTCTCGCGCGTCGCAAGCGCCGGCCCCGGGACAGCGCCCGGGGAGGGGGGGCGCGCGCACCGAAGGGGGTGCTTGTCCCCGAAGACGCTTACTACGTACCGATCTTGAAGGCGATTGAGACAAGCGGCGGCGAGGCGCGCTCTGGGGAAGTCGTGTCGTACGTAGGCGAGCGTCTTCGAGAGCGGATGAGCGACTATGACCGCGGTACGACGGCGACCGGGAATGTTCGATGGAAGAATCGCGTCCAATTCGCTCGCCTTCGACTTGTGCAGCAAGGTTATCTGGAAGGTTCCTCTGAAAAAGGCATTTGGAGGATCTCGACCCGCGGACGGAAGTGGCTTGCGGAACAGACGCCGGCTAAGTCGGTCTCATAGTGAGGTAGTCCATCAGAGGCCAATGGTGTGAACAGCCGATTGGCAAATTGGGAGATCGTCGTGCTCGCCCTCCATCAGGCAGGAGGGGCGCTGACACCTGTACAGACCGAGGACGTTGCTGTGCGCGCCTGGAAGCTCGCCCCACAGCGATTCAGCTGGAGGAACTACCCCGAGTATCCAGACCTCGACACCGCGCGCGTCGCACTTACGGACGCTCAGAAGGAGAAGAATGGCCGCCTCGTGCAAGGTGATAAGCGCGGGGGGTGGTCGCTGACGCCCGCGGGGCTGACGTGGGTCCAACAGGAGGGGGCTTCGGCCGCACTCGGATCTAGTCACCCCCCGTCGCTGAGAGTCGAGCTAACACGCGACCTGGAAAGGCTTCGCGAGCATCCGTTGCGTGCCGCCGTACGGCGTCGCAATCCCGAGCCGTATGAGATAGCAGACGCGGTTGGCCTCGTGGCTGACGCGCCCACACGGGCCGTGGAGGCGAGGATTGATCAACTGGAGAACGCGTCCGAGTTGGTCCAGGACGCCGAGCTCACGGAGGTACTGCGTTGGCTTCGCCAATCGCTAAGAGCGGGACACTAGAACGGACACCGCGCGGGTACGCGATGGATGTCGAGGCGGCGATGGGGACGGATCCCGTGCGCGCGATCGTCGAGCTAGTTACAAACGCCGACGACGCCTACACACGTCTTGCCGGCCCGCGTAAGGGCAAGATCCGAATCGAAGTCGAGCGACGGCGTTATCGGCGGCCGACGACCATTAAGGTCCTAGACCGAGCCGTTGGCATGAGCGCTGACGAGATGGAGCTGAGCCTCGGAAGGGAGGGCGACCGTACCAGCGGCTTCGAATCCGGGGTAGAGGTCAGAGGATTGCTCGGGCGAGGCGCAAAGGACATCGTTCAGTTCGGACCTGCGAGCTGGACCTCGCACAAAGATGGATTCGTCACTGAATTCAGGCGCATCTACCGAAACGGCCCTACGCCCCGGTGGGAGCTCACGGCGCCGCTTCCTGCCCGTGGTCGTGGAACGACGGTCGAGCTAGAGGTGCAGCCGCAGCTCACGGTGCCATCCCATGTCTCGCTCGCTCGGAAGCGACGAAGGCACTATCAACTGCGGCCGATCCTGGCAGATCGTTCGGGTCGCGAGGTCGTTCTGGTGGACGTGGGCCAGAAACGCGAGGAGCACCTCGTCTACCTTCAGCCGCTCGGGCGTCCACTAGTTGAGGGGGAATGGATTGACGTCCCCGGGTTCGATCAGCGGGTGCAGACTTGGCTCTGGGAGGCTAGCGAGTCCCTAGACGACGGTGAGCCGCGAGAGTATTGGCAACACTCCGTCGTCATCGAGTCGCGCCGCGCAGCCTACGACGTATACGACGGTCGGTACGCGCGGGACCCGTGGTTCGGGAGACTCTTCGGCAGGGTGGATGCGCCCGGCATCGCTGCTCTCATCGCCGAGTTCGACGCTAGCCTCGAGCAAGGGCGCGAGCCACCTGTGACGAATCCGTTGAGGTTGATTCGGCGCGACCGTCAGGGACTAGCCAGGGAGCACCCGTTCACTGCAGCGCTGATCGCGGCCATTGAGCGCGTGCTAGAGCCGCATATCCGTCGTTTAAAGGACGACGCAGACGCTGGCGGTGGGGCCGTAACCCAAGAGACTCGTCAGCGTTTCAAACGACTTGGGAAGCTGCTTAGCGAGCTCGCGGCGGAAGAGGAAATGCCGCCCGCAGCTGGGGAGGGCGAGGGAAGCGACCCTCCGTTGGGGTTGACCGTGATCCCAACCAGTCAACTGGTCGCTCCGGGGCGCGCTGCCTCGTTCTTTCTCCGCTATCGCCCGGCGGAGCCAATCGTGCAGCACAACGTCGAATGCCACGTGTCGGTCTTGAAGGGTGGCGATCGCCTCAGCACCGCCCTCCTGTTGTCCGCTCGAGGCGATTGGTGCTCAGCCACGTTCCGTACTGCGCCGCTCGAACGCGGTGAGACCGCGCTTCTTACATTCTCGGCGAACGAATACGAGGCCAATGGTCTCGCAACCTGCGGGGACCGCCCAGTTCCTGATGTGAACGAACTTCGGTTCGAGCACCGGAGCTACTCGGTAAGGGATGGGCAGCCCAGGAGAATCCGCCTACTCGCCCCGTGGAGCGACGTGGCCGACGAAGTGGATGTTCAGCTCCGCACACGTGGCGACCCGGCGGTGCGGATTCTCGAGCGCGACGTCGACTTCCAATACGACGAGTCACGGGAGTGCGGTGCTTTAGGCGTTCTCGTCGTTGGGTCCCGAGTTGGCGCAAGCGGAGTCATAGAAGCTCGCGTCGGTGAACAGGCGGCGGTCTGCGACGTTGCGATTTCGGCCCCCGGCACAAGCGGATTCGACATCGAATTCCGTGAGAGCCCAGGGATCAAGCAGCGGGCGTTCATCGTGGATTCGCGACTCATCGTTAACGCGTCTCATCCCTCGGTTGCCCGGTACTTGGGAGCGCGCGCGGCCGGATGGCCGGGGCAGCATGACGTTCACTTCCGAACCATGTGCGCCGAGATGGTGGCTTCGACGTTTGCACGCTGGGCGGTGCTGAACCGTAAAGATCCCCCGCGTGAGGCGGCCAGACTTCTCTCCGAGTATCAGGCGCTAGTCGACAGGGTGGCGGCGCGGGTCCACGCCGTCCTCGTTTCAAGCGCGGAAGCCCGACACCAGCGCAACCCTCGATCAGATCGGCCGCCCACCGCCTCGTCGCCCGACGCTCATCGCGGTTAGCGGCGGGTGAAAACCGAGTGACGCGGGCGCCCAACCCGGCGGTGTTTCTGGCGAACCCCTTGCTGGCCCGGGTAGTCGGGGAGTGACCTAGATCTCCAAGTCTGCCTTCGGCAATGTCAACCTCGTCGTCGGCGGTCAGCCAGGATGACGGACGCCGCAGCGGTCACGCGCTACTTCGAGCACGTGCTCCCCGACGCCGTCGACGTCGCCGTGCACGACCTGCGCCGCATCGTCGGCGGCGCCTCGCGGCAGACCTGGTCGCTCGACCTCGCCTGGCGCGACGCCGCGGGCGAGCCACGGCGGCGCGGGCTGATCGTGCGGCTCGACCCGGGCGCGTCGCTGCTCGACACCGACCGCGCGCTCGAGTTCGCCGTCTACCGCGGGCTCGCCGGGAGCGACATCCCCGTACCGGAGGCGCTCTGGTTCGAGCCGACGGGCACCTGGCTCGGCGGGCCGTTCCTCGTGCTCGAGCGCGTCGACGGCTGCGAGACGCGGCCGCAGCGCATGTTCGCGGAGCCGTACGCGGGGTCGGTCGAGCGGCTCGGGCGGCGGCTCTTCGAGATCGGCGGCCGCATCGCGGCGTTCGACTGGCGCGCGGCGGGCTGGGAGTTCATGGACGCGCCCGCGCCCGAGGACTGCTGGCGGCGCGAGCTCGCGCACTGGGAGCGCGTGATCGAGGTGCACCGCTCGGACGCGCAGCCCGTGACGCGCGCGGCGATCGACCGGCTGCGCCGCCACCCACCGCCGCCCGCGCAGCGCGTCGCGGTCGTGCACGGCGACTTCCGCACCGGCAACGTCCTCTACGACGAGGCGGGCGCGGTCCGGGGCGTGCTCGACTGGGAGATGTGCCACCTCGGCGACCCGCTCGAGGACCTCGCGTGGACGTGCATGCCGAACTGGCGGTGGGGGCGGTCCGAGCTCGCGGGCGGCGTGCTCCCGCCGGCGGAGGCGCACCGAGAGTGGGAGCGCGCGAGCGGGCTGCGCGTCGACCCCGGGGCGTACGCGTGGTGGGAGGTCTTCGCGCACGTGAAGGCGCAGGGGATCTGGATCACGGGCGCGCGCAACTTCGCGGACGGCAAGACGCGCGAGCTGAACCTCGCCTGGATCGCGACGCGGCTGATCGCCGTCGAGGATCGCGCGCTGATCGCGCGGCTCGGCGCGGACGCGCGCCGCGACGGCGGAGCGGGAGCGGGAGGAGCGGGCTGATGGCGCTGATCGCGCGGCCGGACGCGACCGCGATGCTCGAGGGGATGGCGGCCGCGCTCGTCGAGGCGGTCGGGCCGGAGCTCACGACCGACTACGCGCGCAGCCAGCTCGCCTCCGCGGTGACGCTGCTGCGCTACCTCGCGGGCGAGTTCGACGGCGCGGCGCAGTCGCGGCTCGAGGAGATCGCGGAGGTGGAGGAGACGCTCGCCGGCGCCGCGCCGGCGCTGATCGCGGCGGGGGCGGGCGACCTCGCGGGCCGCCTCACCGCGCTGCTCGCGGAGCCCGCCGCCGACGCGCGGCTCTCGACGCTC
>VGNK01000101.1 GCA_016866055.1 Chloroflexota bacterium
CGCGACGGGCGCGGCGCGCAGCCGGCGCGCGCTCATCAGCGGGACGGCGCCGGTGCGGCGGCGAAGCGGTCGGGGTAGAGCGCGCGTGCGAGCGTCTGCACCGCCTCGACCACGCGCGGTCCCGGCCTCGTAACGACGTCGGGGTCGACGGGGACGATGCGGCCGTTGCGCACGGCGGCGACCGCCGACCAGCCCGGTCGCGCGGCGACGCTCTGCGCGCTCTCCCCGTACTTCGTGTTCGTGAGCAGGATGACGTCCGGGTTCGCCGCGATCACCGCCTCGGCGGTGAGCTGCGGGAACGGCGACGGGGTGCCCGCGGCGATGTTGCGCCCCTTCAGCCGATCGAGCATGCCTCCGACGAACGAACTCGGCGCCGCGGTGTAGAGCGTGTTGTCGATCTCGATGTAGACGCGCGGCCCCTGTGCGACGCTCGCGACGGTGGAGACGATCTCGCCGATCTGCCTCTGCATCTCCGCGACGAGCGCCGCGGCGGCGTCGTCGCGCCCGGTGGCGGTGCCGAGCGTGCGGATGTCGGCGTACACGCCGTCGATCGAGCCGGGGATCGCGAGCTGGACGACCGCGACGCCGAGCGCGCGGTACTGCTTCGCCTGGTCGAGGGTCGTGGTCACGATCAGGTCGGGGCGGTGGGCGAGCGCCTTCTCGGGATCGGTCGTGTCGAGGTAGGTCTGCAGCTGCGGGAGCGCCTTCGTCGCGGCGGGGAAGTCCGAGAAGCGGTCCACCGCGACGACCTGCGGCCCGGCGCCGATTGCGAAGAGGACCTCGGTGGCGCCCGGCGAGAAGGAGACGATGCGCGCCGGCCGCGCGCGGAGCGTGACCGGCCCCGAGGCGTCGGTGACGGTGCGGGGGAACGCGCCGGCGGCGGGTGCGGCGGCGGTCCCGGCCGGCGAGACCGCCTTCGCCGCGGTCGCCTGCGGCGCGGGCGCTGTGGGGCCGGCCCCGTCGTCTCCGCCGCCGCAGGCGGCGAGCAGCGCGCCGAGGGCGAGCGCCGCGAGCAGCAGCGCGGTGCCCGCGAGCCGGCGCGGGCGCGCGGGGCGTCTGTCGGTGGTTCTGGGATCCACGTGGTGCCTCCTGCACGCGGGGGCTTCGCGTGCCGCGGCGGCGGGCACGAAAAACCCCCTCCGGTGCGAGGGGGCAGGCGGATGACGGTGCGACGCGTGCTGCCGGGTGACCGACCGTCGCCGTGCCGTCGCCTGTCCTCGCAGGTTCGACAACTGACGTGGGCCGGTTCTCTGGCTCGTCGCGCGCCGCGAGCGCGAGGCTCGCGGCGCGCGGCTTACAGTTGCGGGACAGCGCCGGACTCGCACCGGACTTCCCCGGAACACCGCGTCGCGAGACACAGTAGCACCGCGGGACCGCCTCCGCCACGCGCGGCGGAGGCGGTGCGCGCATGGAGGGGGCGGAACGTGGCGCTCACGGGAACGAGGACGCGCCTGCGTGCGGTGGAGCCCGCCGACGCGGAGGCGCTCTACCGCTGGATCAACGACCCCGAGGTGACGGAGTACCTCTCGGCGCGTTACCCCACATCGCTCGGGGAGGAGCGCGCGTGGGCCGGCCGCGCGGCCGGGCACACCGGGTACGCGCGCGTCACGCTCGCGATCGAGACGCTCGATGGTGAGCTGATCGGGATCTGCCTCCTGCGCGGACAGACGCCGGAGGACCGCACCGCGGAGCTGAGCATCGACGTCGGGGAGAAGCGGCACTGGGGTCGTGGCTACGGCGGCGACGCCGTCGTCACGCTGCTGCGCTTCGCCTTCCACGAGATGAACCTGAGGCGCGTTTTCCTGCGGGTCGACGCGCCCCACCGCGCCGCGGTCGGGCTCTACGAGAAGCTCGGCTTCCGCCACGAGGGGAAGCAGCGCGCGCTGCACTGGACGCGTGGCGGCGCGCGCGAGGTCGCGGTGATGGCGATCCTCCGCGAAGAGTTCGACGAGCGCCACGGCGCGCACGAGGAGGTCGGCGATGTTCCTCGAGGGTGAGCGGGTGCGACTGCGCCCGGCGGAGGTGACCGACACGCCGCGCTTCCTGCCCTGGATCAACGACCCGGAGGTGAGGCACCTGCTCGGCGCGGCCGCCTACCAGTACTCGCTCGCGGCCGAGGAGGAGTTCATCCGCAGCCGCCAGGAGAACTCCTGGGAGGCCGGGGTCTTCCTCGTGATCGAGGCCATGGACGCCGACGACGAGCCGCGCACGATCGGCAACCTCGAAGCCCGGCGGCTGCACGCCGAGTCGCGCCACGCGGAGATCGGTATCCTGATCGGCGACCGCGAGTACTGGGGACGCGGCTACGGCGAGGACGCGATGCGCACGCTCTGCCGCTTCCTCTTCGAAGAGCTGGATCTGCACCGGGTCTACCTGAGCGTGCTCGAGTTCAACCCGCGCGCGCGGCGCTCCTACGAGAAGGTCGGGTTCGTGGAGGAGGGCCGCAAGCGCGAGCACGCCTTCATCGCCGGGCGCTACTACGACGTGATCGAGATGGGGCTGCTGCGCCGGGAGTTCGAGGCGCGCGAGGCCGCGAGGCCGGCGGCGCCCGCCCGCGCGTGAACCGCACGCGGTGAGCGGCGAGCGGGTTGACTACGCGCCGTATGCGGCGTTCTACGACGCGCACTCGGTGGGGGTTGCGGGCGACGTCGCGTTCTACCGCGACCTCGCGCTGGAGGCGGGCGGGCCGGTGCTCGAGATCGGCGTCGGCACGGGTCGCGTGGCGATCCCGTCGGCCCGCGCGGGCGTGCACGTGATCGGGCTGGATCTGTCTGTGGAGATGCTCGCGATCGCGCGGCAGAAGGCGCGGAGCGGGGCGTCGCCGGGGCGGCTCGACCTCGCGCGCGCGGACATGCGCGCGTTCGCCCTGCGCCGCCCGGTGGCGCTCGTCACGATCCCGTTCCGCACGTTCCTGTACAACCTCGCGACCGAGGATCAGCTCGCGACGCTGCGGTGCGCGCGCGAGGCGCTGGCGCCCGGGGGGCGGCTCGCGCTCAACGTCTTCAACCCGAACGTCCTGATGATCGCGGACGCGCTCCGGCGCGGGCCGGAGGCGCCCCGCCCGCGGCCGGGTCCGGGCAGCGTCGAGGAGTGGCAGGCCTACGAGCCGACCGCGCAGCTGAGCCGCACGACCTGGTCGGTGCGCTCGCGCTCCGGCGCGCGCGTCCGGTTCTCGTTCACGCTGCGGTACGTCTACCGCTACGAGATAGAGCACCTGCTCGCACGGGCCGGGTTCGCGGTCGAGGCGCTCTACGGCGACCACTTCCGCGCGCCGTTCTCCGAGGCCTCCACCGAGATGGTCTGGATCGCGCGCCGCGCCGGTTAACCCTCCGTGGGGGGGGCGCGTTCACGCGGATGCGTGCCGGGAAGGGCGTCCGAGATGACACGGCTCGGAACGTCAGAATTCCGTCGTGCGGGGTTGACAAACGGGTTGTGATGCCTATGCTCTTGTCGTCACAATCACGAAGTTCAACCGATTGTGATGAGGCGCTTCGGCGCTCTGCCGAATCCCCGCGTGCGGGGACCGGGGGACCCAGGAACTGGGGTGAATCCTCCCTAAGGAGGACGGGCCATTCCTGATTCGGCCCGAACCCGTCAGCTAACCCCGGAGGCAGGTGGATCAGGCCCAGTCGGCGGGTTGCCGGAACGCCAGCGATCCAGGAGAACCCTGCCATGCTCGTAAGCGCCCCTCCCAAGAAGTGTCCACGCTGTCGCGGCCTGATGCTGATCGAGGACGATTGGTACGGCCGCTTCGGCAGTTGCATCGCGTGTGGGTACGTTCACGACACCGAGCGCTGTGACCCGTCGGACCTCGAGGCCGAGGAGCGCCTCGCGGCCGGCAAGCAGCGGCGCCGCCAGCCGTCGCACGGGAAGCTGCGTCTCTAGGCCGCGGCCGCCCGCGCTCCCGCCCGCGACGGCGGGGGCCCTTTCATGGCGTACGTCCGCATCTCGACGATGACACCTCGAGCCGGGCAGGAGAGACGCGTCGCGGAGCTCCTGGACCGGCTCTCGGCGTTCTACTCTCGCGAGGGCGGCTACATCCTCGGCTACCGTCTGCGGCCGCATGAAGGCGACCCTAGCCGCCGCATGGGCCGGGTAGGCGTCTGGGAGACTGAGGACCACGCGGTCCACGCCGCGCAGACCGAGCACGCGCTCGCGCTGCGCTCCGAGCTCCTCCGCCTGATCGAGGAGGCGACGCACGAGGAGCTGTCGTTCACCGGGGAGCCCGATACCCCGAGCGCCTAGCGCCCCTGTCGATCTCGGCCCTACCGGTCGATGGTCCATCTAGCGACTTCCGTGCGCGCCGGCGGTCGGCGCGCGCTCGCGGAGGCCTGACCGGGCGTGGGGCAAGCACCGCACGCAAGGCAGGGAGGCCGGTCGTGTTGATCCTGACCCGCAAGAGCGAACAGGGCATCATCATCGCGGGCGACGTGACCGTCCGCGTGCTCGCCATCGAGGGCGAGCGAGTCAAGCTCGGGATCGACGCCCCGCGCTCGATCTCGGTGCTGTACGAGGAGCTGGTGCGGGAGGTCTCCGGCGAGAACCGGCTCGCCGCGCATCCGAACGCGCGCCAGGGCCTCGCCGCGCAGCTGCGCGCGCTGAAGGCGCCGCGCCGGGCGACTAGCCACCCTCGGCGGTGGGCACGCCCGCGGGCGGTCGTGGCGCCGCTCATCGCTCCACCACGGGGCGCGGCCGTGCCGTGCGCCCGGCCGACATTCACAGTCTGTTTACACTTGGATCGTTCCCCGCTAGCGGGTGGGGCGGATCATCTCCCTGTGGAAGGGGCCGCGCCCACCCGACGTGGTTCGTAGAAACAACAGTGGTGGGAGCGGTTGCGAACGACGGTGGAGTCCCTCCCTCGGGAGGGGCGCGGGCCGGCCCCGACCATCCTCGCTAGTCTGGATCGACCCATGGCGAAGATCCTGGTAGCCGACGACGAGCAGAACATCATCAAGCTGCTCCGCCTCTACCTCCGCGAGGAGGGCTACGACATCGTCGCGGCGCGCGACGGCAAGGAGGCGCTCGAGCGCTTCCGCGCCGCCCCCCCCGACCTCGTCGTGCTCGACCTGATGATGCCGGAGCTCGGCGGCTACGAAGTCTGCACCGAGATCCGCCGCGAATCCGACGTCCCCGTGATCATGCTGACCGCCCGCTCCGACGACGTCGACAAGATCGTCGGCCTCGAGATGGGTGCCGACGACTACATCACGAAGCCGTTCAACCCGCGCGAGGTCGTCGCGCGCGTGAAGGCCGCGCTCCGCCGCCGCGAGTGGGACCGCACCCCGGCCCGCGGAGAGAAGCGCACCGCCGTCACCGTCGACGACGTCACGCTCGACCCGACGAGCCGCGACGTCGTCGTGGCCGGCGAGCGCGTGCGGCTGCGGCAGCGGGAGTTCGACCTGCTCGAAGCCTTCATGCGCCACCCGAACGTCGTGCTCGATCGCGAGCGCCTGCTCTCGATGGTGTGGGGGGTCGACTTCTTCGGCGACGCGCGGACGATCGACGTCCACGTGGCGTGGCTCCGCGACAAGTTGAAGGCCGGCCGCCCGAAGATCGAGACCGTGTGGGGCGTCGGCTACAAGCTGGTGCCGGCGGGTGATGCTGCGTAGCTTCCGGGTTCGGCTCCTCGCGGGCTTCGCCCTTGTCATCGCGCTGAGCCTGTTCCTGTCGGCCTCCGCGTTCGTCTGGCTCCTCCGTGAGCAGCAGGCGGAGGCGGCGCGCTCGCGCATCGGGCTGCTCGTCGACCCGATCGCGCGCGTGGTCGCCGAGCGCGAGACCGCCGGCTGGCCGCGCGAGCGCATCCGCCGCGACCTCGAGCAACTCGCGTACTTCTACGAGATCCGCATCCTGCTCATCGACGGCGCCGACCGCGTCATCGTCGACACCGAGCCCACGAAGCACATGGTCGGGTTACGGCTCGACCTGCCGCCGGCGGTGCCCGCCTCCGCCGAGGCGCACCCGATGCGCTCGTTCCACGCGGTGCGCGCCAACCCCGCCGGGGACGACCTCTACCTCTTCACGCCGACCGTCCGCTTCGACAATCGAGGGCCGCTCCCCGGCTCGGGCTCGCGGCTCGTGGTCGCGGTGCCGGCGGGCGACGTGACGGCTGCGTGGGCGGCGCTGCTGCCGCGGCTCTCGCTCGCCGGCGGCGCGGCGGCGGTGGTCGCCGTGGTCGTGGCGAGCCTGCTCGCCTCGCGCATCACGAACCCGATCGTGCAGATGACGAACGCCTCGCAGGCGATGGCGCGCGGCGATCTCCAGCAGCGCGTCGAGGGGGAGGGGGAGGATGAGATCGGCCGCCTGGCGCGCGCGTTCAACCAGATGTCGCAGCAGGTCAGCCGCAGCAACCGCGCGATGCGCGACCTGCTCGCGAACGTCTCGCACGAGCTGAAGACCCCGCTCACCTCGATCCGCGGCTTCGCGCAGGCGATGGTCGACGGCATGGCGCGCGATCCGGCCGCCTACCAGGAGATGGCCGGCGCCGTCTACGAGGAGGCCGAGCGCATCCGCGTGCTCGTCGACGACCTCCTCTACCTCTCCGAGATCGAGTCCGGCACGCTCCAGCTCGCGCTCGAGCGCGTCGACGTGGACGCGATCGTCGCCGACACGACGCGGCGGCTGCGCTACGAGGCGGAGTCCGCCAGCGTCACGCTCCGCCACGCGCTCGACGGCGGCGAGCTGATCGCGGACGCGCGCCGTCTCGAGCAGATCCTCGCGAACCTCACCGACAACGCGATCCGCTTCGCACCGGCCGGGAACGAGGTACTGCTCCGCACCTACCGCCTCGACGGCCACGTGGCGGTCGAGGTCCACAACGGCGGCCCGGCGATCGCGCCGCAGCACCTGCCGTACCTCTTCGAGCGCTTCTACCAGGCCGACGGATCGCGCAGCGACGAGCGGCACAAGGGCCTCGGGCTCGCGATCGTGAAGGAACTCATCCAGGCCCACGAGGGTACCGTGGCGGTCGAGTCGAGCGACGACGCCGGCACGGTCTTCACCGTCCGGCTGCCCGTCGACGGCCCGGCGCACCGGGTGGCCGCGACCGCTCCCACCGGGACGGCAGGAGGTGCGACGTGAACACCTGCACGACGCGCGTGCTCCCCGTGCTCGCCGGCGTGGCCGCGGTGCTGGTCTCCGCGGCGGCGATCGCGGTGTTCGTCGACGCCGTGCGCGGGGACCCAGGCGGCGCGGATGCCGGCGGCGAGCGGGGCCCCGTGAGCGCGGGTGCCGCGCTGCCGGCCCTCCCGGACCGCGGGACGTTCGCGCGCGAGCTCGGCCGCGGCCTCGACCGCACCTACCTCGGCGTGAGCGTCGCGGTCGCGGACGGCGCCCCGGTCGTGCGCGCGGTGAGCCCGGGCTCGCCGGCCGACGACGCGGGGCTGCGCGCGGGCGACGTGATCCGCGCGGTCGATGGCCGCACGGTGGCGACGGTGGAGGAGCTGCGCGAGCTCGTCGCCGTGGTGGCGGCGGGGAGCCGCTACCGGCTCGAGGTCACGCGCGACGGCGCCGTGCAGACGCTCGAGGTCGAGCAGGCGACGGTCGCCGACGTGCTGCGCCGCCGGTTCGAGCGCGCCGGCAAGCAGTTCGAGCGACGCCACCTATCCCCGTCAGCGACGCTGTCCGGGCCGGGCGCCTAACCACCGGCGGCGACCCCGCCGGCCTCGCCCGCGTGGCGGATCCCCGGGGCGCCCCCGCGAAGCCGCGTCCCGGCGGGCGGGTACGCCCGCGGATCGACAGCGCCGCCGGGCCAGTGTATCACAAACGCGTATCCGGGGTTGCGCAGGGGGGATGCGATGTCGCGCGCGGGCCGGCAGCGATCCGATGCCGTTCGACCGGGAGATCCGGCTCATCCTCTCCGCTTCGATGGTGCGGTTCGTCGATACGGTCGTTATCGGGATCCTGGACGGCCTGGATCTCGCCACCTTCGACCGCAAGCCGCTGCTGGCTCACCTCCACGTCGGCACGCGGGGCAGGATCACGATGGCGGTGTTCGCCGCGAGCCTCGCGCTCTTCGGCTCGCCGGAGGCGGAGCGCTCCGGGCTCATCCGCTGGACGGCCCGTCTCGCGCCGCTGGTCGCACTTGCCTACAACGTCGGCTTCTTCACGATCACGAGCTACGTGCGACCCGCGCTCGGCGCGGTCATGCTGGCGGTGATCGCCATCGTCGCTGTCTGGGCGTTCGCGCAGGCGTCCCGCCGGACGCTGAGCGTGCCCCACCTCGGCGTGCTGGCCGGTCCCGCGACCTCGGTGTTCGGCGCCGTCCTCGGCATCGCGCTCGGCGTGCGCGTCGCGGACCCGGACCTCGGCATCACCGACCGCGTGGCCGAGGCGCACCCGGCGACGATGGTCGTGGGCTTCCTCGTCCCGGTCGGGATGGCCTTCGCCGAGTGGGTCATGCGACCCGAGAGCGTGCACCTGCGCGCGAGCCGAGCCGGCTGGCTGCAGATCGGCCTCCCGTTCATCGGCGGCGTCTCGATCGTGCTCGGGACGCTGCTCGGGATCCTGGCGCTCGTCATGCTGAGCCTGCCGTTCGAGATCATCGGGCTCGCGATCTTCGTCTGGCGGATCGCGCCGGTGGCTCGGCGCATCGCCCGCGCGTCACGGGGTGGTGGGGGCGCTGTTCCTGATCGTGAACATCGCCATCCTGACCTACACGATCCCGAACTACGCCGACGACTTCGCCGCCGCGTCGCGACGGCTCGTGCTCGCGCTCGACCACTCGATCTTCGTCGGGGTGCTCACATCGGCGATCCTGGGCTACATCGTGACCCTGTCGACCGCCGCGAGGCCCGCGTGGATCGATCACGTCGTGTTCTGGGGCGTCATGGTCGGGGTCGCCGGGTTTATGGCGGGCTGCTCGCGGACGTGACCCCGATCATCGCGTGTTCACGCCGCTCCTCGGTGTGGCGACTCTCTTCGCGATCGCGGTCCATGCTCCCGAGATGTCGCGAGGCGTCGCTCGCCGCGGGCTTCGCGCACGCGCGGGAGGCGTCGCGTAGGCGTGCGGGGCGCGTCCCCGCGCTGTTCCGGGCGAGGCGTGTCGGCGGCGCGGCGCGCGCGGCG
>VGNK01000102.1 GCA_016866055.1 Chloroflexota bacterium
GCGCACGGCTCAGCGCTCCCGGTGGCGGCTCGCCGTGCGCCGGCGCGCGAGCGCGGCGACCGGCGCCAGCGTCCACGTCCCGATCGGGCCGAACGTGCGCGGGACGTCGCGGTACTCCGCCTCCCCGCGCACGAGCGCGCAGCAGCGGCGCCAGACGCGCCCCGACCGCTGGAGCGACCAGACGAACGGCGCCGGCGCGGCGTGGAAGATCTCCCAGAGCGCGCGCGAGACGTCGAGGTCGTTGGCGAGCCGCGCGCCCACGGCGTCCTGGTAGGCGGCGAGCGACGGCGCGCGCGCGTCGAGGTAGGCCTCCACCGGGGCGGCCACCGCGCTCCCCGAGACGACCGCGGCGTGGATCCCCTCGCCGGAGAGCGGGTCGACGAGCCCGGCCGCGTCACCGATCACCGCGGCGGCGCCCTCCGCGACCGCCATCCCGCGGCGCTGCATCGGCAGGTGATGGCCGCGCAGATCCTCGAGCCGCTCCGCGTCCAGCCCGTACACCGCGCACAGCCGGCGCAGCGCCGGCCGCAGCCGCCGGCCGGCCGCGCCCTTCCACCCGCCCACCCCGACGTTCACGTGATCGCCCTTCGGGAAGACCCAGCCATAGCCGCCGGGGACGTAGCCGAAGTTGAGTACGACGCGCCCGCGGAACTCGCGCGGTACGCCCGCCGGAAAGCGGATGTTGCCCTCCAGCGCGACCGCCGCCGTCGCGGGCGGGGCGAAGCCGAGCGCGCCCGCGACGACGCCGTTCGCGCCGTCGGCGCCGATCACGACGCGCGCGCGGATGCGCTCCCCCGGCGTCTCTACCTCGAAGTCGCCTTCCGGGAGCCGCGCGACGCCGCGCACGGGCTGGCCGTCGCGGAACTCGACGCCGGCCGCCTGCGCCTGCTCGACGAGGTATCGGTCGAGGTGCCGGCGCTGCGTCATGTAGGTGAGCGGCGCGCTTGCGTCGCGCGTGACGTCGCGGCCGTCGCGCAGCCGGATGCGGGCGCCGTAGACGACGTCCTCGATCACCGGCTCGAGCGAGAACGGGAGCAGCTGCGCGGTGCGGATCGTGACGCCGCCGCCGCACGGCTTGTCGCGCGGGAAGCGCGCGCGGTCGAGCAGCACCACGCGCGCGCGCCCGCCGAGCGCGGGGCGCGCGGCGATCGCGCGGGCGGCGGTGGACCCGGCCGGCCCGGCTCCGACGACCACGACGTCGGCATGCATCGTCTCGATGCTACGACGGCGCGCGCCTCGCGGAGGAGCGGAGCGCCCGGAGGCCGCACACGGTGAGGGGCGGCGCGCCGGCGCCGCCCCCGAGTCGCCCGCACCCGCGGGATGGGGTCACCGTTCGATGGGCACGTCGATCATCGAGCCGTACTCGGTCCAGGAGCCGTCGTAGTTCCTCACGTCGGCGCCCCCGAGGAGGTGCCTGAGCACGAACCAGCTGTGCGATGAGCGCTCCCCGATCCGGCAGTAGGCGATGATCGGCGAGCCGGGGTTGATGCCGGCACCGGTGTAGAGCTGCTTGAGCTCGTCCGCCGACTTGAACGTCCCGTCCTCGTTGACCGCCCGCGCCCACGGGATGTTCTTCGCGCCGGGGACGTGCCCGCCACGCTGCGCGGTCTCGGTGAGCCCGGGGGGCGCGAGGATCTTCCCGGTGAACTCGTCGGGGCTGCGCACGTCCACGAGCTGGACGCCCCCGCCCGTCGCCACCTTCACGACATCGTCGCGGCGGGCGCGCAGCGCCGGGTTCGCGTCCTTCGCCGTGTACTTCGTCGCGGCCGGCAACGGCACCTCCGTCGTCGTGGGCCGGTTCTCCGCGAGCCACTTCACGCGCCCGCCGTCCATGAGCGACGTCTGCTGATGGCCGTAGAGCTCGAGCAGCCAGAGCGCGTAGGCCGCGAACCAGTTGTTGTTGTCGCCGTACAGCACCACGTGGGTGCCGGCGTCGATCCCCGACCGCGAGAGCAGTGCCTCGAGATCGGCCTTCCCGATGATGTCGCGCCGGGTCTGGTCCTGGAGCTGGGTCGTCCAGTTCCACCCGACCGCGCCCTCGACGTGCCCCTGGCCGTACGCCTCCGTGTCGACGTCCACCTCGACGAGGCGGACGCCCGCGTCCTTCCCGTGCTCCGCGACCCACGTGGTGCTCACCAACTTGTCGACCACTCGTGCCCTCCACGCCACCGGCCCGCCGGCCGGCATCAACCGCACCGGACACACAGGCTAGGCCCGCTGTCAAAGCCGCGAGGTGACGGGCGCGACGCGTCCGCGCGTCACCACACGCGGCGCGTGCGCTGCCGATCCGCGCGCGGTGCAGCGGTGCTCGCTAGACGGCCCGCAGCGCGACCTGGACCGCGACGATGAACACGACCTGGAGCGCGGCGCCGGCCATCAGCACAGCGTATCCGGCTGCTCGGTCCCAGGCGTGCAGCGCGACCCCGACCAGCAGGTTGATCGCGAGGATCGCGGTGGCGACCTGCGGCAGTTCGAGGATCGCGCGGCGGCCCACGACCTGCACGAGCGGGAGGCGCTCGGTGGGCGGGAAGTGCAGCTCGAGGGTGGCCGGGAGCCCGGTCCAGCGGAGCGCGACCACGCCCCAGATCGCCGCGCCGGCGGCGAGCGCGGCGGCGGCGATCAGCAGCCCGACGCGGTCGTTCCAGAACGCCTGGAGCGAGGCGGCGCTGCGCTCGACGTGGTGGGTCACGTCCGCCGTGGGTCCGAGGTCGAGGCGGATCTGGATGTGGCGCGCGAAGTCGGCGGGGTTCTCCACCGAGATCGCGTAGTTGAGCTCGGTGGTCATCACGTAGAGGACCTGGTCGGCCGTCTGATGGGTCGAGTAGAAGAGCACCTCTCCGATGCGCTGGATCTGCGCTCGGCCGACGTGGTAGCCGAGCCAGGTGACGCCGCGCACGCGCGGGACGCCGATCGAGGCGCCGGGGACGAGGCGCTCGATCGCCTGCAGCGGGATCACCTGGCGCGTGGCGCCCCACGTGATCACGAGGCCGTTGCGGTCGAGCGCGTAGGAGAGCGTGGCGAGCGCGTACGTCCAGTAGGCGAACAGCAGCGCGAGGCCGATCGACGTCGCCGCGCCGGCGTAGGCGGCGATGGCGAGCAGCTCGACGTCCGCGGTCAGCCCGAAGTTGATGAGCAGGATGCCGATGCCCGCGGACCAGAGCGTGAGGACCGCGCCGACGAGCAGGCCGAGCGCGCGCGGGGGCTGGTAGTACACGGCGCTACGCGCGCGCCCCGCGGGCGGCGGGTGCGTGGGCTGGGCGGGGCTCCGGCGGGCGCGCTTCGCTCACGGTGCGTACGGGCCTCCCGGCGGTGTCGCCGCAGCGGGTGCCCGCGCGCACAGGGCCGAGGCCGCCACGGGCCCCGCGCGGAGCCGCTAGGACTTCGCGGCGACGGGCGCCTTCCGGTAGACGGGCGTCAGCCACTCCGCGTACTGGGGAAGCCCGCCCGTGATCATCTGGAAGTACGTCTGCTGGAGGCGCTTGCTCACCGGCCCCGGCCGGCCGTCGCCGATCGGCACGCGGTCGACCTCGACGACGGGGGTCACGTGCGCGGCGGTGCCCGTCATGAAGATCTCGTCCGCGATGTAGAGCTCCGAGCGATCGATGGTGCGGCGCTCGACCTCGAGCCCGAGCTCCTGCTGCGCGATCTCGAGGGCGGTGTCGAGCGTGATCCCCTCGAGGATGTTGTCCTGAGGCGCCGGCGAGATCAGGCGCCCGTGCCGCAGGAGCACGATGTTCTCGCCGGAGCCCTCGGAGACGTGCCCGTCCTGGTTGAGCAGGATCGCCTCGTCGAACCCGCTGAGCTGGGCCTCGGTCTTGGCGAGCGCGTTGTTGACGTAGAGCCCGTTCACCTTCGCGCGCGCCGGGATCGAGTTGTCGTCGACGCGACGCCAGGACGAGGTCATGCAGCGCGCCCCGGCCTCGGGGTCGAGGTAGGCGCCGAACGGGGTGGCGAAGAGGAGGAAGTCGTCCTCGAGGTCGTGCATGCGCACGCCGACGACCTCGGAAGACTTGTAGACCATCGGGCGGATGTAGATGTCCTCCCGGTGGCCGTTCCGCTCCGCGAGGTCCCGCACCAGGTCGACGAGCTCATCGTCGCCGAAGCGCAGCGAGAGCCGCATGATCTTCGCGCTTTGCCGCAGCCGCTCGATGTGCTCGCGGACGCGGAAGAGGTAGAGCTCGCCCTGCTCGCCGTTCCAGTTGCCCCGGATGCCCTCGAAGACCGCGGTTCCGTAGTTGAACGCGTGGGTCATGACGCCGATCTTCGCCTGCTCCAGCGGCACGAACTTGCCCTGGAAGAACGCGGTGGGGGTCGGCATGGCGGGGAGACTCCCTTCGAGGAGGGCGACGGATCGCTCCGCCGAAGAGCATACCCCGCGCTGCCGGGGGCGAAGCGCGGGGCATCATAGGTTCGGCCTGAAACGAGCGGCAAGCGAGCGCGCACCCTCGCGGGTGGCCCGTAGCCGTGACGTGCGTACGATGCGGCCCGCGGCGGGGGGAGCGCCACGTGGGGCTCGCGCTGATCCTGGCGGCACTCGGGCTCGTGCTCGGGGGCGGGTCGGTCGCCGTGCGCTCGGCTGGAGCGAGGCGTTCGTCGGCGCGACCGTCGTCGCGTTCGGCACCTCGGCGCCGGAGTTCCTCGTGAGCGCGGTCGCGACGCTGCGCGGCGTGCCGGGGGTCGCGCTCGGCAACGTCGTCGGCTCGAACATCGCGAACGTGGCGCTCGTGCTCGGGCTTGCCGCCGTGATCCTGCCGGTGACGGTCGAGCGCGGGATCTTCCGACGCGACATGCCGGTGCTCTTCGCCGCGACCGCGGCGGTGCTCCTCGTGGGCGCCGACGGGACGGTGAACCGCCCGGAGGGCGCGCTCCTCTTCGCCGCGCTGATCGGCTTCGTCGTGATCGCGTATCGCGCGCAGGAGATCCCCGGCCAGCAAGCGCCGGAGGAGGCGGCCGCGATCGAGCAGCTCGAGGCGGAGCTGCCGCCGGTGCCCGCGTTGAGCGTGCCGGTCGAGGCACTGCTGCTGGCGGCGGGCGTGGTGATGCTCAGCGGCGGGGCGCAGCTCTTCGTCGTGGGAGCGACCGACATCGCCTCGCAGGCGGGCGTCGGCGAGTTCGCGATCGGGGCGACGCTCGTGGCCACCGGCACGAGCCTCCCCGAGGTCGCGACCAGCGCCGTCGCCGCCGCACGCCGCATGGACGACATCGCGGTCGCGAACGTCATCGGGTCGAACATCTTCAACGCGCTGGGCGTGCTCGGCTTCGCCGCGCTCGCCTCGCCGCTCGGCGTCGATCGTGCGATCTACGCCTTCGAGATGCCGGTGCTCGTGATCACCGCGCTGCTGCTGATCCCGCTGATCACGCTGCGACGCCCGTTCCACCTGGGGCGCCTCGAGGGGAGCGTGCTGCTCGCGTCCTTCGTCGCGTTCAGCGCGATCACGCTCGCGCGCGGAGCGTGAGGCGGCGATGGGCGCACCGGGACCGGCCGGGCGGCGCGTGCGGGTGCGGTTCGCGGTGCCGGCGGACGCACCCGCGATCGTCTCGTTCGTGCGTGGGCTGGCGGCGTTCGAGCGCGAGCCGCCCGAGAGCGTGCGCCTGACGGAGTCGGACCTGCGCCGCGACCTCTTCGGCGCGACGCCGCGCGCCGAGGTGCTGATCGCCGAGCAGCGCGGCCGCGCGGTCGGGTTCGCGCTCTTCTTCGCCAACTATTCGACGTGGGAGGGACGCCCGGGGCTCTACATCGAGGACCTCTTCGTGGAGGAGGCCGCGCGGTCGCAGGGCGTGGGGCGCGCGCTGATGGCCGCGGTGGCGCGGCTCGCGCGCGAGCGTGGGTGCGCGCGCGTGGAGCTCTCGGTGCTCGACTGGAACCCGGCGCGCGCGTTCTACGAGCGGCTGGGCATGCGCTGGATGCGCGAGTGGCTCCCGTACCGGCTCGACGGCGCGGCGCTGGATGCGCTTGCGGCGGAGGGCGAGCAGGCGTAGGAGCGAGGGTGACGAGCGCGGCCGCGGCGCGCCCGAGCGGAGCGCGGGAGCGGGGAGCGAAGCGGAGAACGGGGAGCGGAGCGTGAGAGCGGCGGGCGGCGCGCGCACGGGCGGCGGCCTGGTGGAGGCGATCTTCGTCGCGCCGTCGACCGGCGCGCCGGTCGACGCGCCGCGCTCCGCCCACCTGATCGCGGGCGTCGGCATCGAGGGCGACCGCTACGCGACGGGTCGCGGGCACTGGAGCGACCCGCGCTGGCCGGACCAGGAGCTCACGCTGGTGGAAGCCGAGGTGACGGAGGCGATCGGGGTCGCGGGAGCGGCGCTGCGGCGCAACCTGGTCACGCGCGGGGTGCGGCTCGAGACGCTGATCGGCGCGCGCGTGCGCATCGGCGAGGCGGAGATCGAGGGGGTGCGGCCGTGCGACCCCTGCGCGCACATCGAGCGCGCGGCCGCGGCGCCGGGGCTGCTGCGCGCGCTCGCGGGCCGCGGCGGGCTGCGCGCGCGCATCGTGCGCGGCGGTCGCGTGCGCGTGGGGGACGCGATCGAGGTGCTCGGTCCCGCGTGCGCGCCCGCCGAGTCGAGCGGGCCGAGCGCGGCACGCGGCCACGGCTAGCCGCCGACCGTCCGCGGAGCCCCCCACGAGCAGAGCCAGCGGAGGGGAGCGTGCCCGTGCCGATGTCCACCGCCGAGATCGATGCCTTCCTCGCCGAGCCGCGCGTCGCGGTGATCTCCACCGTCGACGCCGGCGGGCGGCCGCGCTCCGCCCCGATCTGGTTCCACTGGGCGGACGGCGCGGCCTACCTCTTCACCGGCCGGCGCACGCTGAAGTGGCGCAACATCGAGCGCGCGCGCTACGCGACGCTCTGCGTCGATCACCGCGAGCCCCCGTACGCCGCCGTGATCCTCGAGGGCCCGGTCGAGCCGAGCGACCGTCCGCTCTACGACCTCGTGCTCGCGATGGCCGTCGCGTACTACGGCGAGGAGCGCGGCCGCGAGTTCGCCGAGGGCTACCGCGACCACCCCGGCGCGGTGGCGTTCAAGATCGTCCCCCGGCGCGTCGTCTCCTGGGACTACCGCGAGGGGTAGCCGGCTCGGCGCGCGGCCGCTGTGGCATGCTGCGGGGTGCGGGAGGGGGACGGCGTGGCGATCCCATCGGGCGCGAGGTTCCGGGTCGGCGGCGTGCACTTCGCCGTCGTCAACGACGGCACCTACTGGTACGACGCCGGCGCGATCTTCGGCGTCGTCCCGCGTGTGATGTGGGAGCGCGTGCAGCCCGAGCTCGACGACCGCTACCGCATGCCGCTCGGGCTCAACTGCATCCTCCTGCGCTCGCGCGGGCAGACGGTGCTGATCGAGACGGGCGTGGGCGGGAAGAAGGGCGACCGCGACAACGCCTCCCCCGCGAGCGAGGGGACGCTCCTCACCTCGCTCGCCGCGCTCGGGGTCGCGCCGGCGGACGTCGACGTCGTCGTGAACTCGCACCTGCACGCCGACCACTGCGGCTGGAACACGAGCGAGGCCGCGGGCGGCCTGCTGGCGCCGACGTTCCCGAACGCGCGCTACGTGATCAACGCGCAGGAGTGGGAGGACGCGACGCACCCGAACGAGCGCACGCGCGCCACCTACCTCGAGCGCAACCTCGGCGCGATCGCCGACCACCTCGAGCTCGTCACGGGCGAGCGCCCGATCACCGACGAGATCGTGTTCGTGCCGGCCCGCGGTCACACGGAGGGGCACAGCACCGTCGTGATCCGCTCCGGGCGGGAGTGGGGCGTCTACCTCGGCGACCTCGCGCAGCACCGCGCGCAGCTCGAGCGCACCGCGTGGGTGTCGGGGCTGGACATCCTCCCGCTCGTCTCGATGGAGACGAAGAAGCGGCTGATGGAGGAGTGCATCGAGGCGCAGGCGCTCATGATCTTCTGCCACGGCCCCTATCCCGGCGTCGGTCGGATGGCGCGCACCGGTGAGGGGTTCCGCCGCTGGGTGGACGAGCCGCCGCTCGGCGAGGGCGCGTGAGCGCTCGCGGTGGCGCCGACGGGGGGCCGCAGCGCTCGCTCCCCGTGATCCAGGCCCCGGGGCGCACGAACGTCCTTCCGCTCGCTGCGCTCCATCTGCGCCAGGGCTGGCACCCGGCGCCGGTCCACGGCTGGACGCTCCCGCTCTGGTACGGCGGGCTGTACGACGAGCAGCTGGCCGCACGGCGCGGCGCCGCCATCTTCGACCGCTCCCACCTCGGCCGCTTCTTCGTGACCGGCGCGGACGCCGCCGCCGTCCTCGGGCGCGTGCTCGCGACCGACCCGTCGCGCGTGCCGCCGCTCGCCGTGCGGCGCGCCGCCGTGTGCCGCGAGGACGGCGCGGTGCTCGACCTTCCCGCGATCGGCCACCTCGACGCCGGTCGCTGGCTGGTCGTCGCGGGGCCGCGGGCGCAGGTGGGGCTGCGCGCGCTCGTGGAGGCGGCCGCGCGCGCCGGCGAGGACGTGGCCGTGCGCGACCGCCTCGGCGAGTCGGTATTGCTCTCCGTGCAGGGTCCGGAGGCCGCCGAGCGGCTCGAGCAGGTCGTCGGCGAGCGGCTGCCGCGCGCGGTGCCGGCGGGTGAGGCGCACGAGCTCCTGCTGGGCGGATATCGCGGCCTGGTCGCGCGCGCGTCCGACTTCGGCGAGGACGGCTACTGGTTCCTGCTCTCCGGCGAGGTGGGCGAGCACCTCTGGGAGGGCTGCGTGGCGGCGGGGATCGTCCCCGCGGGGCTCGCCGCGCACGACGCGCTGCGGCTCGAGGCGGGGGCGCTCGAGGCGCCGCACGAGACGCCCCACCCGGCGACGCCGGAGGCGGCGGGCGTCGGGACGCTTGTCGACCTCGACGGCGTCGACGGGTCGCCGCGCGAGTTCGCCGGCGCGTCCGCGCTGCGCGCCGCCGGGCCCCCGG
>VGNK01000103.1 GCA_016866055.1 Chloroflexota bacterium
GGCTGGCAGCGCGGCCAGCACGGCCGCGGCTGCTACTGCGGGCAGGCGCCCAAAGACCGGCCCGATCACGAAATAGAGCAGCGCCACGGATGCCGTGCCAAGGATCGCCTGTGGCAGATTCACCGCCCACTTATGGGGGCCAAACACCATGGTGAAACCCGCCTGAACCCAGAGAGCCAGGGGTGGCTTGTCTACGCTGACCGCCCCCCCGGGGTCGAATGAAGCGAAGAGGAAGTTGTGCCAGCTCTTGGTAATCGAAACCGCGGTCGCCGTGTAGTAGGAGTTGTCGAAGTCGGTGATGCGGCCAAAGCGAAGGAATGCGGCGACCGCGACCACGAAGATTAGCCATGGATCGAGCGCGCCGATGATCCGGTTCAGTGCCTGCTTGGCCATCCGGGACTCCAGTGCTGGGAGCTGCCGCAGCGCAGGATACTCCTTCGGTCGGCGCGTGATCGGGGCCAGAGTCGTGGATAATCGCGTGCCGCGATGATGAAACCATCCAGCCAGTTCGACCGCTCAAACATCCTGCCGCCAGTCATGGTGGCGGTTGCCGCGATGCTGTGGGGCACGGACGCCGTGTGGCGCACCGACCTCCTGAAGACACTGACTTCGCCGGCCGTCGTGTTTTGGGAGCACGTTGATCCTGGTCACACTCACTGGCTGGCTCATCTGGCGTGGCCGTCGTTCGCTCAAGGCCTTCAATCGGGGTGACTGGATCTCGCTTGCGGTGGTGGGTGTTGGCGCCAGCGCCCTGGCCACGGTGCTCTTCACGGAAGCGTTCAAGCAAACCAATCCGACGACGGTGATCCTTCTCCAGAAGACGCCGCCCCTTGCGGCGATCGCGGCCGCGGCGGTCGTCCTGAAAGAGCCCCTTCCGGCCCGCTTCTGGCCGATGCTGCCAGTGTGTCTGTTCGGGGCCTACCTGATCAGCTTCGGGAGCGTGAAACCGATTACGTCGCTGGGCAGTATCGGCGATGCGCCGGCGGGTGCTGCGATGGCTCTGGGCGCGGCATTCCTGTGGGGGATGGGCACGGCACTGGGGCGCCGCCTGCTCGGCAAGGTCTCGTTCCTCACGCTGACCGCCCTCAGGTTCACGGTGGCGCTGCCGGCGCTGGCCGTCTCGCTCGCGGTGCTTGGGTGGGCGACGCCGTCGTCCGCCGCCGTGCCCTCCCTGTTCTTCCTGGCAGTAGCGGCTGGATTGTTCGGCCTGATGCTCTACTACCGCGGGCTGCGAGGCACTCCGGCGGCGATCGCGACGTTGTGCGAGCTTTCCTTTCCGGTCACGGCGATCTAGGCTGCCCGCGTCGAACATGCGTTCTGACGTGCGCCCGCGGGCACCCGCGGGGCGCCCTGATGTGAACTGGACGGGGGAGCCGCGATGACCTTAGCCACCACCTCCACGCCGCAGCCCGCCGCCACCGCGGTACCCCCCGCCGGCCCGCCGCGACTCCGGCGTACGGCGGCGATCGGCCCGCGCTGCCCGGACTGCGGCGGCCCGCTCGCTTTCGGCGAGGGCTGCCGCCTCTGCCCGGTCTGCGGCCACTCGTCCTGCGCCTAGCCCCTGGCCCCGGGCTACGGGCTCAGCAGCCCGACAAGCTCGTCGAGCCCGCGGATCGCCGCGTCGGCGCCGTCGCCGCCCACGTCGAAGAGGCCTCCGTCGCGTCGCAGCCACACCGCGGCCATCCCCGCCGCCCGCGCGCCGGCCACGTCGTCGGCGGGGTTGTCCCCTACGTACACCGCGCGACCCGCCGCCACCCCGATCCGCCCGAGCGCGAGCCGGAAGATCGCCGGGTCCGGCTTGCGCAGGCCGACCTCCTCCGAGATCACGACCTCCCCCACGTGGCCCGCGAGCCCGGTGCACTCGATCTTCGCGCGCTGATCGCGCCCGAGCCCGTTGCTGATCACGGCGAGCCGGAAGCGCGGCGCGAGCGCCGCGAGCACCGCTTCCACGTCGGGGTACGCGGGCGTGTGCGGGATCGTTTCGACGAGGTACCGCGCCGCGAGCGCGTCGGCGAGGTCGTCGCGGGGCGCGCCCCCCTCCGCGAGCAGCCGCCGGAAGCCCGCGCGCACGAAGTCGTCGCTCCACTCGACGTCCGCGCCGGCGCGCGCGCGCGCGTCCTGCATGTGCAGGCGGAGGTGTGCGTCGTAGACGTGATGGCTCGAGCCGAGTGCGGCAACCGCGGGCGCGGCCGCGATCACCCCCGGCCACACCGCGCGGAAGCCGCCGTGCCAGCCGGCCACCACGTCCACGAGCGTGCCGTCGAGGTCGAGGCAGACCGCCTCGACGCGCGCAAACGTGGCGCGAGCCTCCACGCGCTCGCTACTCCTGGTCGTCGTCGTCGTCGAGATCGTCCTCGGCGAACACGCCCACCTGCTCGCCACGCCACACGGTGACGACGAAGTCCTCGCGATGGGGGTCGGCGGTCGTCACGATCCGGTCGTCGATCTCGCCGATGAGCTCCTCCAGCGCCTCGTCGTCGATGCGCGAGACCACGGCGAGCGTCGCGAACGTGACCGACGATGTGTAGTGGATGTCGACGCGGCCCAGCGCCACGTCGTCGACCTCGATCGTCCAGACCTCGGAGTAGGGGGTGCGCGCCTCGCGCTCGAACTGATATCCGGGCATGGCCCGCTCCTTGTCGCTCCGCCGCTCCGGGCGCCTGGGTGGTCGCGCGTGCCGCCGGCGCTACTGCCGGGTCTGGCCGTTGCCGAGCACGATCCACTTGTACGAAGTCAGCTCGCGCAGCCCCATCGGCCCGCGCGCGTGCATCTTCTGCGTGGAGATGCCGACCTCGACCCCGAGGCCGAACTGACCGCCGTCGTGGAAGTAGGTGGAGGCGTTGACGAAGACGCCCGCGGCGTCGACCTCGCGGATGAAGCGCTGGGCCGTGGCCCAGGCGTCGGTCACGATCGCCTCGGAGTGCCCGGAGCCGTGCTGTTCGATGTGCGCGAGCGCCTCGCCGACCGAGCCGACGACGTGCACCGAGCAGTCGAACGAGAGCCACTCGCGGTCGTAGTCCTCGGCGGTGACCGGCACCGCCTGCACGCCGCGCACGCCCTCGACGAGCCGCGCCGCGCGCTCGTCGACGTGCAGCGTGACGCCCCGCTCACACAGCGCCTCGGCGATCAGCGGGACGAACCGCTCGGCCGTCGCCGCGTGCACGAGCAGCGTGTCCATCGCGTTGCAGACGGAGGGCCGCTGCGTCTTCGCGTTGACGACGATCTCGCGCGCCATCTCGAGGTCGGCGTCGCGGTCCACGTAGGTGTGACACACCCCGATGCCACCCGCCACCACCGGCATCGTCGCCTCGTCGCGCACGCGCCGGATGAGGTCGGCGCCGCCGCGCGGGATCATCAGGTCGATCGCCTCGTGCGCGCGCAGCATCGCGCCGACCTCCTCGCGGTCGGTGGAGTCGATGAACTGCACGACGCCCTCAGGGAGCCCCGCCGCGGCGGCCTCGCGGATCACGATGAGCGCGAGCGCGGCGGACGTCTCGTGGGCGTCGCTCCCCGAGCGCAGCACGACCGCGTTGCCCGACTTCAGGCAGATCGCGGCGATGTCGGCGGTGACGTTCGGGCGCGACTCGTAGACCGCGCCGATCACCCCGAGCGGCACGCGCATGCGGCCGATCTGGAGGCCGTTCGGGCGCATCGCCAGCTCTTCGACGTGCCCGATCGGATCGGGGAGCGCGGCCACCGCGCGCACGTCGCGGGCGATGCCGCGGACGCGGTCCGCGTTGAGCACCATGCGGTCGAGGAACGAGCCCGCGACGCCGCGCGCGCGGGCGCGCTCCACCTCGGGCGCATTCACCGCGAGGAGGGCGGCGGCCTCCGCGTCGATGGCGTCGGCGATGCGCAGGAGGGCGGCGTCGCGCGCATCGGAGGAGGTCGCGCCCATCCGCCGGCTCGCCTCGCGGGCGCGCGCGGCCTTCTCGGCGGCCTCGGAGCGTGCGGTCAGCATCATGGCGACGAGTGTACCCGCCGCCCCGGGTAGGGGCAGCGCGGGATCGCTCCTAGACCACCGCCTCCTCCGCGACCTCGGCGTCCTCGGGCTCCGACGGGGTCCGCGCCTCGCCCGGCCGCCGGGTGAACGTGAACTCGCCGTGCGCGTCGACGTCGACGTCGATGCAGTTTCCGGGCTCCACCTCACCGAGCAGCACGCGCTTCGCCAGCGGGTTCTCCACCCGCCGCTCGATCGTGCGTCGCAGCGGCCGCGCCCCGAAGTTCGGGTCGAACCCCTCCTTCACGAGCGCCGCCACCGCGGCATCGCTCACGGTGAAGTCAATCCGGCGGTCGGCCAGGCGCGAGCGCACCTCCTCGATCTCGAGGTGCGCGATCTCCGCGATCTCGGTCTCGGTCAGCGGCTCGAAGATGATCACGTCGTCGATCCGGTTGAGGAACTCCGGCCGGAATGCCCGCCGCAGCGCCGTCTCGACGGACTTCCGCTGCGAGTCGGCCTCCGCCTCGCTCTGCGAGCGCACGAACCCGATCGGCTGCGTCTTCTCCCCGGTGCCGAGGTTCGACGTCAGGATGATCACGGTGTTGCGGAAGTCGACCGTGCGGCCGTGCGTGTCGGTCAGCCGCCCGTCGTCCATCACCTGCAGCAACGCGTTGAAGACGTCCGGATGGGCCTTCTCGATCTCGTCGAACAGGATCACGCGATACGGCCGCCGCCGCACCGCCTCGGTCAACTCGCCGGCCTGGTCGTAGCCGATGTAGCCGGGCGGCGCGCCCACGAGCCGCGACACCGTGTGGCGCTCCTGGTATTCGGACATGTCGAGCCGGATCAGCGCGTCGGGGTCGTCGAACATGTACGCCGCCAGCGCCTTCGCGAGGTACGTCTTCCCGACGCCCGTCGGCCCCACGAAGATGAACGATCCGATCGGGCGCCGCGGGTCCTTGAGCCCGCTGCGCGCGCGCCGGATCGCGTCCGAGAGCACCTCGATCGCGCGGTCCTGGCCGATCACGCGCTCGTGGAGCACCTGCTCCATCTCCAGCAGCCGCTCGGCCTCGCCCTCGAGCATGCGGTCGACGGGGATGCCGGTCATCTGCGCGATCAGCGCCGCGATGTCCGTCTCGCCGACTTCCTTGGAGATCCCGTGCTCGCTCGTCCACGCCCCGCGCAGGCGCTCGTACTCGGACTGCACGCCGAGCACCTCCTGCTTCACGCGCGCCGCCTCCTCGAAGTCCTCCCGCGCCGCCGCCGCGTCGATGCGGGCGGAGGCGGCGTCGAGCCGGCGCTTGAGGTCGCGAAGATCCGGCGAGAGCGATTCCGACTCGATCACGTGCCGCGAGGCGGCCTCGTCGATCAGGTCGATCGCCTTGTCCGGCAGGTGGCGCTCAGACAGGTAGCGCGCGCTCAGCCGCACCGCCGACTCGATCGCGGCGTCGGTGATCTTGACGCCGTGGTGCTCCTCGTAGCGCGGGCGCACGCCGCGCAGGATCGCGATCGCGTCCTCCTCCGAGGGCTCGTCCACGTACACCGGCGAGAAGCGCCGCTCCAGCGCGGGGTCCTCCTCGATGTGCTTGCGGTACTCGTCGAGCGTGGTCGCGCCGATCACGTGCAGCTCGCCGCGCGCGAGCGCCGGCTTCATCATGTTGCTCGCGTCGATCGCGCCCTCGGCGCCGCCGGCGCCCACCACCTGGTGCAGCTCGTCGATGAAGAGGATCACCTCCCCGGCGGAGTCCTTCACCTCCTTCATCACGGCCTGCAGCCGCTCCTCGAACTCGCCGCGGAACTTCGAGCCCGCGAGCAGCGCGCCCATGTCGAGCGCGAGCACGCGCTTGTCGCGCAGCCGGTCGGGCACGTCGCCGTCGGCCATGCGCTGGGCGAGCCCCTCGACGATCGCGGTCTTGCCGACCCCGGCCTCGCCGATCAGCACCGGGTTGTTCTTCGTGCGCCGGTTCAACACCTGCATCACCCGCGCGACCTCCACGTCGCGCCCGATCACGGGGTCGATCTTCCCCTCGCGCGCCAGCTGCGTGAGGTCGCGGCTGTAGCGCTCGAGCGAGCGGTAGCGCGACTCCGCGGTCGGCGAGTCCACGCGGGCGCTGCCCCGCACCCCGCGCAGCGCGCGGTAGATGCGCTCCTTCGTGATCTCGAACTCGGCCAGGATGCGGGCGGCCTCGCCCTCGCGCTCGTCGGTGATCGCGATCAGCAGGTGCTCGACGCCGACGTATTCGTCCTGCAGGCGCCCGGCCTCGGCGTTCGCGGCCTCGAGCATGCGCACGATGCGCGGCGTCGTGTAGATCTGCACGACGTCGTGCTCGAGGCGCGGCGCGCGGTCGAGCGTCTGCTTGATGCGCCGGCCCAGCGCCTCGACGTCGATGCCCATCTTCGTGAGCACCTCGCGGGCAAGCCCGTCCTTGAAGCGCACGAGCGCGAACAGCACGTGCTCCACGTCCCACTGCGCGTGGCGCGACTCGCGCACGAGCTGCTGCGAGGCCTGCAGCACCTGCTGCGCCTGCTCGGTGAAGCGATCCTGTCTCATCATCGCTGGCTACCCATCCATCCTGGTCGTCGCCGTCGCCGAAGTCGCGCCGGTCGTGGTTGTTGTCCGGCTCGTGGCCATCGCCGTCGTCGCGGGCTTCGTCGCGTCGCCGGCACCGCTGCCCGGCCCTGCGGCCCGCGGCGCGCGACGCCCGCGCGCTCAGGGGCGCTCGCGTTCCCGCGCAGCGCTCTCTCCGCGCGACGGCGTCGCTTCGCGCAGCCGCGTGATCTCCTCACGCGCCTCGTCCAGATCCGCGCGCAGCGCCTCGATCTGCTCGCCCATGCGAAGGATCACCTCCGCCCCGGCGAGGTTCACGCCGAGGTCGTTGATCAGCCGCACCACCTGCCGCAGCCGCTCGACGTCGTCCTGCGAGAAGAGCCGCGTGTTCCCGCCCGAGCGTGCCGGCGTGATGAGCCCGAAGCGCTCGTACTGCCGGATCGTCTGCTGATGAATGCCGACCATCCGCGAGACGATCGAGATCTGGAACACGGGCTCGTCCGACGGGATCCCGCCGAGCCCGCGGCGGCGACGCGGATCGCGCGGATCGTTCACCGGGCACCCGCCCGCTCCGCGCCGCTCGCGCGGCGAAGCTCCTCGAGCAACCGCCGCTGCTCGTCGGTGAGCCGCTCGGGCAGCACGAGCCGCACCTTCGCGAAGAGGTCGCCGTAGCCGCCGCCCGCCTTTGGCATCCCCTGCCCGGCGAGCCGGAAGACCTTCCCCGCGGGCGTCGCCGCCGGGATGCGCAGCGCGAGCGCCTTGCCCTTGAGCGTGGGCACGCGCGCCTCGCCACCGAGCGCGGCGTCCCACGCCGGCACGTCGACCTCCGTGTGCAGGTCGGCGCCGCGACGCTCGAAGCGGGGATGCGGCGTCACCCGCACGCGCAGCAAGAGGTCCCCCGGCGTCGCGCCGCCGGCCCCCGGCGCGCCGCGACCGGCGACGCGCACGCGTGTCCCCTCGTCGACACCGGCGGGGATGTTCACCTGGATGCGCCGCTGCGGCGCGGCCACGCCGCTCCCACGACAGGCGTGGCACGTCGCCCCCGCGAGCGCACCCTCGCCCCCGCACACGACGCAGCGCTCCTCGCCCCCGCGCAGCTCGAGCGTGCGCGAGGTGCCCGCGTACGCCTCCTCGAGCGTGATCGCCACCTCGTGCTCGACGTCCCGGCCGCGCCGGCGGCCCCCGCCCCCGGCCGCGCGCCCGAAGAGCGAGTCGAAGAAGCCGCGACCACCGCCCCCGAACAGGTCCCCGAGGTCGCCGGGGTCGCCGCTCGCCCGGAAGCCGCCGTCGCCGAACGACCCCAACCCGCCGCGGCCCCGCGCCCCCTCCGCCCGGCGCATCGCCTCGATCTGATCGGCGTGCTGCCACTGGTCGCCGTACGCGTCGTACTTCTTGCGCGTCTCAGCGTCCGAGAGCACCTCGTAGGCGCGGTTGATCTCCTTGAAGCGCGCCTCCGCCGCCGCGTTCCCGGGGTTCACGTCCGGGTGGTACTTGCGCGCGAGCGCGCGATACGCCTGCCGGATCTCCTTCCGGGAGGCGTTCCGCTTCACCCCGAGCACACCGTAGAAGTCCGATGCCATGCGTCGAGTATAGAGGAGATATTTTAGTCTATTGCACTAAGATCCATTGACACATCAGCGTCCGTCGATATACATTCTAGCCAGCAAGTCAGGACCGGTGGCGCGGCGCCGCGGACCACAGAGGAGGAGGCTTCCAGCTCATGGCCAGGCTCACCGTTCGCGACCCCGTTGCCGACTTCTTCCCGAGCACGTTCCGCCAGATGTTCGACTGCTTCTTCGACGACCCGGTCTCGCGGGTCGCGAACCCGTTCGTCGAGGAGGGCACCCTTCCCATCGACATCTACGAGCAGGACGGCAAGCTCTGGGTCCGCGCGTCGGTCCCGGGCTTCAAGCAGGACGAGATCGACGTCCAGGTGCACGAGGGCGTGCTCTCGATCACGGCCCGCAAGAGCTCCGAGCACGAGCAGAAGGGCGACCGCTGGTACCGCCGCGAGCGCGACTGGGGCTCGCTGAGCCGCCGCATCGCGCTCCACGGCGCCGTCGAGAACGCAGTGGTGGAGGCGACGCTCGACGCCGGCGTCCTGACGCTCTCGATGGCGCTCCCCGAGGCGCAGCGGCCGAAGCAGATCCAGATCAGGAGCGGCGACGGCTCCAAGTAGCGGGCCCACGCCACCCGCTGTTCGCCGTCATGGTCGGCGAGGGGGCCCCGGTGCGCCCGGGGCTCTCCTCGTGTCCGCGGATCTCGGGTGCGCCGGGTGGGCGGCCTGCCGGCGGGCGCCGGACCGAGCCGCCGACCGCAATCGGTGCGCCCACCGCGGCTCGC
>VGNK01000104.1 GCA_016866055.1 Chloroflexota bacterium
GAGCACTGCGCATGGCGTAGAATGCTTCCCAAGCAGAGGGTCGCCGGTTCGAATCCGGTCTCCCGCTCCATCACACGTACTGCGGCCGCCTGAACGGCCGTTTTCAGGTTCGATTTCGCCCCTTCGGTCGGAGAACGCTCTCGTCCTGACGCCACCTGGCGGCGTCGCGAGGGCGGTTCACGGCCCACTGCCTCGGCAGGGACGCTGGCGCCACAGCAAGGTCACGGTCGCTTCACGGTCACGTCACCGAGCGTCGTCCTAGCGTTTGGTCACAGGCGCGATCCCCCTTCGGAGTCTGGTCGATGCGGGCCTGGTGGCTGCGCAGGCGGTAGCTGTCGCCGTCGATGGCGACGACGGTCTCTCCCGGTCCACGATCCCCTTGGACACCTGATTGGGGCAGGCTGTCCCGGCGAAGGCGGTGCGCCGCTGGCTGGCGGGGGTCGGCGTGCAGACGCTCTTCATCGAGCCGGGCAGTCCATGGGAGAACGGCTACAGCGAGTCCTTCAACGGCAAGCTGCGTGACGAATGCCTCAACCTCGAGCGCTTCGACACGCTGCTCGAGACGCAGGTGCTCATCGAGCGCTGGCGCCTGGAGTGCAACCACCTGCGCCCGCACAGCTCGCTCGGGTACCGGCCACCAGCACCCGAGGCCATCGAATCGAACGGCTCGGAGATCGCCGCCGGCCTCACTCATCAGGTGGTATGAAACGCGGGGGCAGGTCAGCAAGCCTGCTGCATTTCGTGATCTACATCTTCGGGGCGGTGCTCATCCTGACCGGGCTGAAGTTCCTGCGTGACACGGCCCACGCGCCCTCGCTGGAGACGAACTGGCTGGTCCGCATCGCCCGCCGCTTCCTCGGCATCACCGACGCGTACGAGGCCCCTCGCTTCTTCGTTCGACGCGGCCGCGCGCGGCTCATGACCCCGCTGTTCCTCGTCCTGCTGCTCGTCGAGGCGACCGACCTCGTCTTCGCCGTCGACTCGATCCCGGCGATCTACGCCATCACGGACGACCCCTTCATCGTCTTCTCTTCCAACGTCTTCGCCATCCTCGGCCCGCGCGCGATGTACTTCGTGCTCAGCGGGTACCTCGCAGGGTTCGTCTACCTCAAGCATTCGCTCTCGGCGATCCTCGTGTTCGTCGGCATCACGATGTTGCTGACGGAGATCCACAGGGTGCACCCTGGCCTGAGCCACGGTGTGATCCTCGCCACAGGCATTGGGGCGTCGCTGCTCGTGCGACGCCGGGCCGCGGTGCGTGCCGCACCCACCGGCGCCGCGAGTTAGCAGCCCGCTCTTGCTACCGTGTCGAGAAGCGGCGCCGGAGGTGCCGGCGCCGAGAGGGATAAGCCGTATGGCGCGCTACGTGGCCCGCGTCCCCTCGCCGCGTTCCGCGGACGCGACGTTCGACTTCGTCGCCGACCTTCGCAACCTCCCACAGTGGGATCCCGGCGCGAAGCGAGCGGTGCTTGCGGCTGGCGCCGGCCCCGGCCTCAGCGCAGCCTACGATGTCACGGTCGGCGGAGTGGGCAGGGACATCACGCTGCGTTACGAGACGATCGAGCACGAACCCGGCCGGCGCACCGTAGTGCGCGCGCGAACGCGCTGGTTCCTGTCGCTCGACACCATCGTCGTAGAGCCAGCCGAGATGGGCGCCATCGTCGCCTACGAAGCTCGGCTCGAGATGTGTGGCCCGCTGCGCGCCGCCGACCCGCTGCTGCGCCTCGTCCTGCGCCGTATCGGCAACCGGGCGGCCGCCGGGCTGCGTCGCCGGCTGGAAGCGGGTGATTGGTGACTCACTGGGCACGCACGCTCGACGCAGCGCTCGAGGCCAGCTTCCTGCTCAGCTTCTCTCGCGTTGGCTTCTCGCTGCGCAACCGTGCCGAGCGCTGGCCGCCGCCGGAGACGCTGAGCCTCGACGGTCGCGTGATCCTGCTCACCGGCGGCACTTCCGGCATCGGCCGCGCCGCCGCCGAGCAGCTCGCCCGCGCGCGCGCCACGCTCGTGCTGCTCGCGCGCGACCCTGAGCGCACCCGCGCAACGGCCGAGGCGATCACCGCGGCCAGCGGCAACGACCGCGTCTCCGCCCTGCACACGGACATGGGCGACCCCGATGCGGTGCGCTCGGCAGCGGAGCAGCTGCTGCGCACGCACGCGCGGCTCGACGTGCTGATCCACAACGCGGGCGCTGTCCACTCCGCGCGCCGCGTGGCGCCGGGGGGCCTCGAAGCGACCGTCGCGAGCCAGGTTGTCGGCCCGTTTCTGCTCACCGCGCTGCTCGCGGGGCTGCTCGCGCGCTCGGCGCCCGCGCGGGTGCTCACCATGTCGTCCGGTGGGATGTACCTCGCGCCGCTGCGCGTGCCGCCCGAGCTCGCTCCGGAGCGCTACGACGGCCCGCGCCAGTACGCGCTTGCGAAGCGCGCGCAGGTAGTGCTGAACGAGCTCTGGGCGGAGCGCCTCGCGCCCGCTGCCGTTGCCTGTCACGCGCTTCATCCCGGCTGGGTCGACACGCCTGGCCTGCGCGAGGGGCTGCCGCGCTTCGCCCGGCTGCTGCGCCCGTTGCTGCGCTCGCCCGCGGAGGGCGCGGACGGGCTGGTCTGGCTCGCTGCGGCCGACGGCGCCGCGCTCGGAACCAGTGGCGGCTTCTGGCTCGACCGCCGGCGGCGCGGCGTGCACCGCCTGCCATCGACGCGCCGCAGCGATAGCGCCGAGGCGCGGCGCGCGCTCTGGGCGTACTGCCTGGAGCGCAGCGGCTGGGACGGCGACCTGGACGCCGTCATTCGCGCGGCGAGCTGAGCGTGTCCGGCGCCGGCCGCGGCTGCGACTCGCGCGCCGCGAGGCAGCGTTCGCCAGGCCGATGGCGCTCTCAGGGCACCCCACGCAGCCGCAGCCGCAGCGCGTGCCAGCCGATGAGCGCGATCGTCGTCACCGACAGCAGCGGCTGCCGCACCAGCAGCGACGCGAGCGCACGGTCGCTCAGCGCGAGCGGCTGGAGACGCAACGCGGTGTACAGCGTCTGCGTGCCGTCCTCCCGCACCCGGATCGTGATCGCGAGCCGCCCCGGGCGGTCCGAGACGGTGAGCGCGTACTGCGCTTGGGACTCCACAAGCAGCGATACGTAGAAGCGCTTGCCGGCTGGAGCAGATCCGCGAGGGCAAGGCGCGGCTCGCGGCGATGGCGCGCGAGCGGGCGGTCGTGGCGGGCGAGGACCCGCCGGACGTGCAGCGCCTGCGGCCGCTGCTCGAGCAGCTGCACCGCAACCTCGACCAGTACCCCGCGCAGTTCACCGCCGACGCCGGCTACGCCTCCGAGGCCAACGTCGCCGCCCTCGCCGACGCCCACCTCCACGCTGTGATCGCCTTGCGCCGCTACCACCGTGATGAGCCGCCTGACGCCGACCCGGCGCCGAAGCGCGCGCCCCGGCGCTGGCCCCATCGCAACGCGCTGCGCGAGCGCCTCGCCAGCGCGGACGGCAAGGCGCTGTACAGGCTGCGCAAGCAGACCGTCGAGCCGGTGTTCGGTCAGATCAAGGGCGCGCGCGGCTTCCGCCAGTTCCTGCGGCGCGGGCTCGCCCCCGTCGGCGCGGAGTGGGCGCTGCTCTGCACCGCGCACAACCTGCTCAAGCTGCACCAGGCAAGCGCCGGACCGTAGCGCTCCCACGGGGCCCACTCCCGGCCACGCCAGGAGGGGCAGAACCGGGCCCAGCCTGTGGGCGTGCGGCCGCCCGCGGCCGTCATCACGCTCCCGGCCCAACGGTGACGCCTATGCCTCACGCATCCCGAACTGCCCACTACTCCGGTAGGCCCCTAGATCAGCGACCGCGTAGATGGGATTCGCGCAGTACGGGTACAACTCAGGCGATACCGAGAAACCCTCGGCTTCTTCGCTCGATCGATGACGGATCCTGCCCGGCCTCGCGCATCACGACCTCGACCGCCTGAATCTCGTGTATCCGCTCGCGCCACGCGGGCCGCGGCGGAGCGGCGGCGCTCACAGCGCGCCCCCTCGGCGGCTGCCGTTGCGCTCGGGCTCAGTCGAACGCACCCCCCGCGAGCAGCTCGATGAACTCCTGTTCGGAGAGCCCGACGAGGTCGCGGTAGACGTATTCGTTATCGGCGCCGAGCAGCGGCGCCGCCTTCGAGAGCCGGCCCGGGGTGCGCGAGAGTCGGAACGACGGCCCGTCGTAGGCGCAGCGCCCCATCTCGGGGTGGTCGAGCAGCCAGTAGTGCCCGCGGTGCGCGAGCTGCGCGTCGGCGCGCAGGTCCTCGCAGGTCTGCGCGACGCCGGCCGGCACGCCGGCCGCCTGCAGCCGCGCCATCAGTTCTTCCGCCTGCCACCCACGCGTGCGCGCGCCGACGGCCGCCTCGAGCGCGTCCTCGTGCCGCTTGCGCCCCTCAGGCGTCGCGAAGCGCGGGTCGGCACAGAGCCCCTCCACGCCGAGCACGCCGCAGAGCGCCGCCCATTCCCCGTCGTCGAAGCAGGCGACCGCGATCCAGCGGTCGTCGTCGTCACCGCGCGGAGCGCAGCGGAACGCGCCGTGCGGCGCCCCCTGCGGGTGGCGGTTGCCGTCGCGCCGCTGCTCGCGGCCGTTCACGGTGTAGTCGAGCATCATCGTCTCGGTCGCGTAGATCGCGGCCTCCATCTGGCCGAAGTCGATGTGCTGGCCCTCGCCGGTGCGCTCACGGTGGTCGAGCGCCGCGATCAGCGCGGCGGCTGCGAGGTGCGGGACGAAGAAGTCCGTGTAGGCGATCCCGGTCCCGATCGGCTCGCCGTCGCGGTAGCCGGTCATGTGGTTGATGCCCGACGCCGCCTGCAGGACGTGCCCGTACCCCTGGTACATCGACCACGGCCCGGTCGCGCCGTAGAGCGGCATCGAGATCATGATCACGTCGGGGCGCACCTCGCGCAGCGCCTCGTAGGTGAGGCCCCACGCGCGCATCGCCTTCGGCGTGAACGACTCCGTGACGACGTCGCAGCCCGCGATCACGCGCTTCGCGAGCTCGACCGCGCGCGGGTGGCTCATGTTCAGCCCGGCCCCGAGCTTCGACGAATTGAAGTTCGCGTAGTAGCCGCTGCGGTCCTGGCCGGGCTGCCCGCCGGCGAACGGCGGCGCGCGGCGCAGCGCCTCCGGGCGCGTGCGGCTCTCGAGCCGGATCACCTCGGCGCCGTGATCGGCGAGGTACTTCGAGGTCAGCGGACCGACCCCGACCCACGCAAAGTCCGCGACGCGGATGCCGGCGAAGGCGTCGCGCGGGGGCGCGGCGGGGGTCCTGCGGCCGCCGGTGCGGTCGCTCGCGGTCACGCCCCGCCCCCGCGTCGCTCGATCACGTCGGCGGCGGCGAGCGCCTCGAGCCGCGCCTCGTCGAGCCCGAGCAGCGCGCCGAGCACCTCGTCGTTGTGCTCGCCGATCAGGGGCGCGCGGCGGCGCAGCGCGATCGGCGTCGCGCCGAGACGCGCCCACGGGCCCGGGTAGACGAACGACGCGCCGAGCTCGGGATGCGCGACCTCGGTCCAGTAGTCGCGCGCGCGCAGGTGCTCGTGCTCGAGCAGGTCGCGCGGGGTGTGCACCGGCGCCCAGCCGTTGCGGATCGCCTGCGCCTCACGCATGAGCTGCGCGCGGGGGAGGCGGCGGCAGAACGCCTCGAGTACCTCGACGAGGTGGTGCGCGTCGGCATCCGAGAGCGGCGGCCGCACGCCGCGCGAGGCGTCGAGCTTCTCGAGCCACTCCTCGCTCGCGAGGTCGGCCGCGGCGCCGTGCGCGTCCAGCCACGCGATCGTCTGCCTCGCGTTCAGCCCGAAGAGCCCGCCGTAGGACAGCGCGGCGACGTAGCCGTCGGCGGCCTCGTAGACGTACTTTCCGCTGAGCCGCCCGCCGGTGCTGCGCCCGTTCCCGGGACGGGGGAGGTTCACGCGCACCAGGTCCCAGAACGGCGCGGCGTTGTCGAGCCAGGTCGCGGCGGCCTCCTCGAGCGAGGCGTCGACGTGCTGCCCCTCGCCGCTGCGCGTGCGGTGGAAGTGCGCGATCAGCGTGCCGACCGCCGCCTGGATCGCCGCGTGCGCGTACGCCTGCGACATCGTCGGGCGCAGCGGCTCGCGGCCGAGCTCGCCGTTGAGCATGATCTGCCCGCCCATCGCCGCGCCGATCAGGTCGCTGGCCTTCCACTGCGCGTACGGCCCGTCCTGCCCGAACGGGGTGATCGAGGTCATGACGAGCGACGGCCGCACGGCGGCGAGGTCGTCGTAGCCGAGGCCGAGCGCGGCCATCGCCCCCGGGGGCGACGTCTCGAGCACGAAGTCCGAGCGGCGCACGAGCTCAAGGAAGAGCGCGCGGCCGTCGTCGTGGGTGAGATCGAGCGTGATCCCGCGCTTGTTCGCGTTGAACATCCACCAGTGGAGAGAGCGCTCCGGGTGGGGCTCGTCACGGTAGAACGGCGCGATCCAGCGGCTCGGGTCGCCGCCGGGGGGCTCCACTTTGATCACGTCGGCGCCGAGGTCAGCGAGCACCCGGCCGCAGAGCTGGCCGAGCTCATTCGTGAGGTCGAGGACGCGGAAGGGCGCGAGCGCCCCCGGCGCGGGGACGTCGCCGGCGTGCGTGTGGGCTGCAGCGATCATCGGCGCCTCCCGTGCGCGGTCAGTGTACGCACGGGGCGGGCGTGCGCTCATCCCGTGCGCCCCGGGCGGGTCACACCACTCGCTGACCGCCGCCCGCCGGTCGCCCCCTGCCGGCCCGGCTATCCCCTCGCGCATGCCGAACCTGCTCGTCACGAACGCCGACTTCGTCACGCTCGACGGCGCGCGCCCGCGCGCAGGCGGTCGCGATCCTCGCGGGGAGCGCGGCTGCGCACCGCGGCGCCGGGACGTCGCGCCCGCGCCAGCCCGAGGGCCGTTCCGATCAGTGGGCGATGCCCGCCCCGCTCGCGAGGCTCCTGCGCCGCCGCGCGCACGAATACAGTCACGCCGGCTCGCACGTTCGCGGAGCGAGGCGTCACGCAGGCCATGCGGGAGTCTTCGCGTCCCTACCTCGTCGGCGCCTTGATCGCCCCGGCGGTCGGCGCGCTGCTGCTCGCCGCCTTCGAGTTTGCCGGCTGGTACGAACGCGTCCCGTACGGCGAGCAGCCGATCCCGCGCTGGTACTCGGTCGGGCTTTCACCTGGTACGTCCCGCCGATCACGCTCGTGGTCGGCCTGCCCGGCTTCGCCGCCTACGTCTCGTACCGCTGGCTGCGCCCGGGGGCGACGGCCCCGAGCGCGGAGCTCGTGACGCGAGCGTTCCAGGCCGGCGCGCTCGCCTCCGCCGTCTGGGTCGCGGGCGCCGTGCTCTTCGCGGTCACCTCGATCGCGACCGACACCGAGGACTGGTAGTTCGGCACGGGCTTCTACGGCGCGGTGATCGGGTCGGGGCTCGCGGCGCTGCTCCTGCGGATGCTGCGCTGAGCGTCGGCGGCGCGCGGGCGCGCGGCGTCGCGGCGCGCCGCCGATTCGAACCTGCCGCCGCGCTCCGGTAGTTTCTCCGCAACCAGCGAGCGGGACGCCGTCGCACGGCGGCGCGGGGAGCGATGGGGCGACCGATGGCGGCGGGCCGGCCCGGCCTTCGACATGCGGTCGCCGCCCTCGCCTTCGCCGACTACCGGCGCTTCGCCGCGTCGCTGCTGCTCACCTCGATCGGCGTGCAGCTGCTGCAGACCGCCATCCTCTGGCAGGTCTTCGAACTCACGGGCAGCGCGCTCCTGCTGGGGCTCACCGGGCTCGCGCGCGCCGGCCCGCACATGGTGCTCTCGCTCGCCGGCGGCGTGATCGCCGACCGCGCGAACCGCGTGCGGCTGATCCAGGCGGGCCAGGTCGCGAACGCCGTGCTCGTGATCGGCCTCGCCGCGCTCGCGTTCTCCGGCCGGCTCGAGCTCTGGCACGTCTACGCGGTGACGTTCCTCAACGCCTCGTTCAGCGCGATCACCCAGCCGGCGCGCGCGGCGCTTATCCCGTCGCTCGTTCCCGGTGGCAACCTGGTGAACGCGGTCGCGCTCAACGCGACGATCGGCCAGACCTCGCAGATCGTCGGGCCCGCGGTTGCCGGGATCACGATCGCCGCGCTCGACCTCGGCGCGACCTACGCGCTCACCGGCGTTGCCTACCTCGCCGCGATGATCGCGATCCTCGGGATCCGCCGCCCCGCGCCGCGCGCCCGGATGGGCGAGAGCGTCTGGCGCAGCCTCGCGGAAGGGCTCGCCTTCGTGCGGCGCCGCAGCGTGATCCTCTCGCTGCTCGCGCTCGACCTCGGCGAGACGATCCTCGGCAGCTACCGTGCGCTGCTGCCGATCTTCGCGGCGATGCTCGGGGTGGGGGCGAGCGGCTTCGGGCTGCTGAGCGCGGCGCCCGGCGTCGGGAGCCTGCTCGGCGCGACGTTCATCCTGTCGCTCGGCGACATGCGCTACAAGGGACTCTACACGGTCTTCGGCGTGCTCGCGTACTGCGGTGCGCTCGTGCTGCTCGCGCTCTCGCCGTGGTTCGCGCTCTCGCTCGTCGCCGCCGGGCTGCTCGGCACGACGAACTCCGTGCAGATGATCCCGCGCAACACCGCGATCCTCGCGATCTCGCCGGACTCGCTGCGCGGGCGCGTCGAGGCGTTCCGCAGCATGTTCGCCGGCGGCGGGCCGCCGCTCGGCTACACGCTGAGCGGCGGGGTGGCGGCGGCGCTGGGCGCGCCGGCCGCGCTC
>VGNK01000105.1 GCA_016866055.1 Chloroflexota bacterium
CATCGAGCGGGGCTGGCCGGGCAGCGCGCCGCCGCCCGCGCAGCGGCCCGCCGAGTTCGCCGAGCCGGTCCCGCTCGCCGAGGCCGCGTCGCGGCTTCGCTTCCGGCCCGCGCTCCCCGCCGGGCGCGGCGAGCCCGAGGGCGTCTTCGTCGTCGACTACGGCGGGCGCCCGCTGCTCCTCCTGCAGTACACCGCGTTCGACCTCTAGCAGACGAGCGGCGACGCGTTCCTCGTCCTGAAGGGGCTGCCCGCGGACGCCGTCGTCGAGGCCCCGCAGGTGCGCGGACGCCCGGCGTTCTGGATCGTGAGCCACGCCTACGAGGTGCACTTCCTCACCGCCGACGGGCGCGAGGTGCTGGGCGCGCGGCGCACGGTCGACCGCCACGCGCTGGTCTGGCGCGGGGAGCGCGCGTTCTACCGGCTCGAGACCGAGCTGTCCCTGGCCGAGGCCCTCGCCGTGGCCTCCACGCTCCGCTGAGGGGCGCCCCCGCCCCGGCCCCGGCGGGAACCGCTCCGCGCTCGCCGGTGTAGGTGGTGTGGATCCCGCGTGCAGCGGAGGAAGGCGGCGACGCGATGCGAGCACGAGTGCGACTGGGAACGATGACGGTGCGCGCGGTGCGCGCCGCCGGCCTGGGCGCGCTGGCGCTCTGGGTCCCGGTCGCGGCGGCAGCGCTCCGGCGCCGGCCGCCGCGGGCTACGGCTGCCACGGGGGCGGCTACACTGCGGCCCCCGGCGACGCCGTCGACATGCGCTCGAACTGCTTCGAGCCGACCGTGATCCACGCGCAGGTCGGGCAGCTCGTGCGCTGGACGAACCGCGACCCGGTCGATCACATGGTCACCGGGGCCAGGCGCGCCTTCGGCGACTACACCTCCGTGAGGTCGGGAGGCGTCATCGATCTGCGCTTCGCGGAGCCCGGGGTGTTCCCGTACTTCTGCGCGCTGCACCCGTCGATGGCGGGCGCGAGCATCGCGCGGCCCCGCGCCGGCGGCGGCGTTCCGCGGACGACGGCGCTCGCGCTGCTCGCCGGCGGCGCGCTCTTCGGCCTGGCCGGCGCGTGGGGCGGCGGGCTCGTGCGGCGCCGTCTCGCGGCGTTGACCCCGGCGGAGCGCTAGGCGAGCCCGAGGTCGCGCTCGAGCTGGCCGATCGCCTGGTCGAGCGCGTCTACCACCTGGTCGACCTCCTCGCGGTTGATCACGAGCGGCGGCGCGATCGAGATAGCCGCGCCGGCGCGCGCGAGAATGCCCTGCTCGCGCAGCAGCTCGGGCATGCGGTTGCCGACGTTGTCCTCCTCGCGGAAGTCCTCGCCGGTCTCGGGGTTGCGCTTCATCTCGAGCGTGTGCATGAGCCCAATGCCGCGCGTGTCGGCGACGACGCGGTGCCGGCGGCGCAGCTCCTGCAGCTGCTCGGCGAGGTGCGCGCCCACGCTGGCCGAGTTCTCGACGAGCCGCTCGCGGTCGATGATCTCGAGGTTCGCGCGCGCCACCGCGCAGGACACCGGGTGCGCGCCCCACGTGATCCCGCCCGCGAGCGCGTCCTGCTTCTCGCCGACGAAGGCGTCGGCGATCTTGTTCGAAGCGAGCGCCGCCGCGATCGGCGCGTACCCGGACGAGAGCCCCTTGGCGACCGTCATGATGTCGGGCTCGACCGGGTAGTGCTGGATGCCGAACCACTTCCCGGTGCGCCCGAAGCCGTTGATCACCTCATCGGCGATCAGCACGATGCCGTGCCGGTCGCAGATGTCGCGCAGGATCTGCCAGTACTCCTGCTGCGGCACCCAGCAGCCGTTCGAGGTGGAGATCGGCTCGGCGATGATCGCGGCGATCGTGTTCGGGTCCTGGAACTTCACCTCGTCCTCGACGTGCCGCGCGCAGAAGACGTTGCAGTCGGGGTAGGTCTTCTCGAACGGGCAGCGGGCGCAGTTGATGTTCTCGACGTGGATCACGCCGGGCATCAGCGGCTCGAAGGGCTTGCGGTTGAGGTAGCTCGAGCCGTTGAGGCTCATCGCCATCGCAGTGACGCCGTGGTAGGAGCCGATGCGCGCGATCACCTTCTGGCGGCGCCGCTCGCCACGGTTGTAGTGGTACTGCTTCGCCATGCGCACGGCGCTCTCGACGGCCTCCGAGCCGGAGTTGACGAAGTAGGCCTTCTGGATGCTCGGCGGGGTCACCTCCGCCAGCTTCGTCGCGAGGTCGATCGCGGGCTCGGTCGCGTACGCGAAGGGGTTTGCGTAGGGGAGCGTCTCCATCTGGCGCTTCGCGACCTCGGCGAGCTCGCTGCGGCCGTGGCCGACGGCGACGACCCAGATGCCGGACATCGCGTCGATGTAGCGCCGGCCCTTGCTGTCCTCGACGTAGATGCCGTCGCCGCGCGCGATCACGACGAGGCCGTCCTCACGGGCCAGGTCGTTGTACTGCTGGGTGTGCACCCACAGGTGCCGCAGGCCCCGCTCGAGGTAATCATCGACGCGACTGCTGGTCTGGGTCATGGCCACGCCTCCGCTCCGGCCGGATGCTACACGAATCTGATGACCCTCGTCCGCGGCGGGCCGGCGGTGCCGGCGGCGCGGCGACCCGATCCTCGGGGCGTCCTCGTTGACCGGCGTTCGCGCGCCCCCATACTGTCGGTACGCGTACGGCGACCGCGCCGGACGTCGCTCCGAGGAGGGGATGCGCGATGAAGTTCGGCCTGTTCTACGAGCTCCAGCTGCCGAAGCCGTACGACCGGGAGACCTGGGACCCCGCCGACGAGCGGCGCATCTACCACGAGATGCTCGACCAGGTGGAGCTCGCCGACCAGCTCGGGTTCGACTACGTCTTCGAGGTCGAGCACCACTTCCTCGAGGAGTACTCTCACTCCTCGGCGCCCGAGCTCATGATGGCGGCGCTCAGCCAGCGCACGAAGAGCATCCGCCTCGGGCACGGCATCGTGCTCACCCCGCCCCCGTACAACCACCCGGCGCGCGTCGCCGAGCGCATCGCCGCGCTGGACCTCCTCAGCAACGGCCGCGTCGAGTTCGGCACGGGCGAGTCGGCCTCGGACATGGAGCTCGGCGGCTTCCGCGTCGAGCGGGGGCTGAAGAAGGCGATGTGGGAAGAGGCCACGCGCGAGATCACGAACATGATGGTCTCCGAGCCCTACGCGGGCTTCCAGGGCGAGTTCTTCTCGATGCCCGCACGCAACGTCGTGCCGAAGCCGCTGCAGCGGCCGCACCCGCCGATCTGGGTGGCGGCGTCGCGCCGCGAGACGACGATGGTGGCAGCGCGCCTCGGCATCGCCTCGCTCGGCTTCGGCTTCGAGACGCCCGAAGAGCTCGGCGAGCGCACGCGCGAGTACTACCGGCTGCTGCGCGAGGAGTGCATGCCGATCGCGCACGCGCTCAACCCAGGCCTCGCGGTGTTGAACACCTTCATGATGGGCCCGACCGACGAGGAGGCGATCAGGCGCTCCGCCGGCGGACCCGGCTTCTTCTCGTACTCGCTCGGCTACTACTACAACCCGGCGACCGGGTCGAAGCACCCGCCCGGCCGCGTGAACCTCTACCGCGCCTACAAGGACAGCTCGTCCGAGGGCGAGGCCGAGGAGCGCGTGGCGCGCAGCGGCTTCCTCACCGAGGCGCAGATCCGCGAGGGCGAGCCGCGGGAGGAGGTGCAGCGAGCGCTCTACCGCGCCGCGCGCAGCGGCAACGCGATCGGCACCGAGCAGCGGCTCCGCGCGACGCTCCGGAGGTACGAGGAGCAGCACCTCGACGTGATGATCTTCGTGGCGCAGGCCGGCGACCGGAAGCACGAGCACATCATGGAGTCGATCGACACCTTCGGCCGCAAGCTGCTCCCCGAGTTCAAGGAGCGCCACGAGACCGAGCACCGGAAGTGGCGCGAGGAGCAGCTGCGCGGGATCGAGTTCCCGATCAACTCCTCGATCTAGACCGCGGGCGACGCACAGGCGGACGATCCACACGAGCGTGCGCAGGCGGGAGCGGGACGATGGCGAAGCCCGAGCAGGTGTCCGACGTGGAGCTGCGCGCGCTCCTCGAGAGCGCGCACGAGATGATGCGCAAGGGGAAATCGAGCGAGGCGGTGAGGACGCTGAGCACGGCCTACCTGAAGCTGCTCGCGCTGAAGCCGGATCTGCTCGACCGGACGATCGAGCCGCTGCCGGGGCGGAAGATGCCGGCGGTGATGCGCTGGCCGATGCTCGGCGCGAACCTGACGCTGGAGTCGGTGCTGGCGAAGCAGCCGGAGATCCAGTTCATCCGCGAGCGCTTCTCCGTGAGCGAGGCGATCACCTACTACGAGTACACGCTGGAGTGCGCGATCGCCGCGAACGCGTGATCGCGGCGCACGCGGCGCGGCACGCTCACGGTCCGGCGGGGCGCCCGATCCGCCGCGGGCCGAACGCGTCAAGCATGAGCACGAGGCACTTCACGCTGCCGCCCGCCTTGATGAACTCGTCGGTCGGCGTGGCGACCGCGCGCAGCCCGCGCGCGGCGAGCGCCTCCTCCGTGCGCGGGCACCCCGCGTTCAGGACGACGGCCCCGTCCACGATGAGCGCGTTGCAGGCGAACCGCAGCGCCTCCTCGTCCGGCACCGCGACCAGGTCGTCGAAGTGCGCCGCGAGCAGCCGGCGCGCGGCCGGCGAGAACGCCGGGGGGTAGTAGAGCGCGCGCCCCTCGCCCAGCGGGCAGAGGCAGGTGTCGAGGTGGTAGAAGCGCTCGTCCACGAGCTCGAGCCGCACGATGGGCACGGGCGTCAGCTCGTCGAGGTGGTCGAAGGCGCGCTCCTCCGTGCGGAAGCGGAAGCCCCCGAACAGCCGCCCGTCCGCGGACAGCACGTCGCCCTCCCCCTCCCAGTAGTGCGGCCGGTGCACGGGCTCCACGCGGTAGCCGCGCAGCACGAACCACTCCATGAAGTGCTGCTCCTCGGCCTCGCGTTCGGGGTAGCGGAAGTTCGCGGGGATGAAGCGGCCGCCGATCACGATCCCGGCGTTCGCCGTGAACGTCATGTCGGGGACCGACGGGGGCTGCTCCACGAGCTCGACGGTCACCTCGAGCCCATCGAGCGTCGCGTGGAGCGCGCGCCACTGCGCGAGCGCGCGCGGACCGTCGACGGCGTTCGCGCGCCGCATCCAGGGGTTGATCTCGTAGTCGATGCGGTAGTGCACGGGCTCGCACATCAGAACGTGCCGGCTCACGGACGCCCCCGTGTCGCGCCCCGCCGCCTCGATGATCGCATCCCGCCGCGCGGGCGGGTACCGGGCGAACCCCAAGAGCACGCCGGGCCTGGCGGGCGCGCCGCTCGGCCGGCTGTGCGATGCTGGACGCTCGGGCTGCGACCGGCGCAGGGGGAGCGATGACGGCGATCATCCAGGCGCGCGGCCTCGTCCGGAGCTTCGGCGCGCTGCGCGCGGTCGACGGCGTGGATTTCGACGTCACCGAGGGCGAGGTCTTCGGGCTGCTCGGGCCGAACGGCGCGGGCAAGACCTCCACGATCCGCATGATCTCGTGCGTGCTCCCGGTGACCGAGGGCTCACTGCTCGTCGACGGGCTCGACGTGCGCTTCTACGATCGCGAGGTCAAGTCGCGGCTCGGGGTCGTCGGGCAGGACAACAACCTCGACGAGGACCTCACGGTCGCGAAGAACCTCGAGGTCTACGCGCGCTACTTCGGCGTGCCGCGCACCGCGGCCCGCTCGCGGATCGCCGAGGGCCTGCACCTGATGCAGCTCACCGACCGCGCCGGCGCGCGCATCGACGAGCTCTCGGGGGGCATGAAGCGGCGGCTCGTCGTCGCGCGTGCGCTCGTGAGCGAGCCTCGTATCCTCATCCTCGACGAGCCGACCACCGGCCTCGACCCGCAGGCGCGCCACCTCGTCTGGCGCAAGCTCCGGCTGCTGCGCGAGCGCGGCGTCACGATCGTGCTCACCACCCACTACATGGATGAGGCGGAGCAGCTCTGCGACCGCCTGATGATCATGGACCGCGGCGCCACGCTCGCGCGCGGCGAGCCGCGCCGCCTGATCGAGGAGCACGTTGGGCGGGACGTGCTCGAGTTGCACCTCACGCGCGCGCAGCGCCCTGCGACGCTCGCCTATCTCGAGCGCGCCGTCGGGGAGAGCGGCCGCATCGAGGAGATCGAGGACGTCGTCTACGCCTTCGGCGCGCGCGCGGAGCACGCGCACGCGGTGGAGGGCATCGTCGGCGATGCCTACCGCGTGCTCTTCCGCCGCGCGAACCTCGAGGACGTCTTCCTCACGCTGACCGGCCGCGCGCTGGTCGAGTAGGCGAGGAGACGCCGCATGACGACCGGCGAGTCCGCCGCGCCCGTCGCGGCGCTGCGTCGCCGCGAGTGGGGCGTGATCCCGTGGCTCGGCATCGCGCTCCCCCGCCGGCGCTCGCTCGCCGTCTGGCGCCGCAACCGCGACGTCTTCTTCCAGCTCTGGCGCACGGAGCTCGTGCCGCCGCTGCTCGAGCCGATCATCATGTTCTTCGCGCTCGGGCTCGGCCTCGGCACGTACGTGCGGCTCACGGGCGACGTCGAGTACATCGCCTTCCTCGGCCCCGGCGTGCTGGCGTCGGTCCCGATGTTGGCCGCGATCTTCGAGTCGGTGTGGGGCGCCTACTTCCGGCTCGACCGCCACGGCACCTACGAGGCGATCCTCGCGACCCCGACGCGCCCCGAGGAGGTGATCGCCGGCGAGATCCTCTGGGCGGCGACGCGCGGCGCCCTCAACGCGACGATGATCTTCGTGGTGATGCTCGCGATGACGCCGGCGTACGGGCTCGTACGGTCGCCGCTCGCCGTGCTCACGATCCCCGCGACGTTCGGGATGGGGATGCTGTTCGCGGGGATGGGGCTCTCCTACATCAGCCGCGCGCGCTCGGTGAGCCAGCTCAACTACTTCTTCAGCCTCGTGATCTTCCCGATGTTCTGGTTCAGCGGCGGCTTCTTCCCGCTCGACGGCCTCCCGGGCTGGGCGGGGACGGCGGCGTGGTTCACGCCGCTCTTCCACGCCGTGGAGCTCAACCGCGACCTGCTCACCGGCGACGCCGGCTGGGCGACGCTCGGCCACGCGGCGTGGCTCGCGGTGGTTGCGGTGCCGTCGTGTTGGGCCGGGCTCTGGTTCCTGCGCCGGCGCCTCGTGCACTGAGCGACGCGCGGCGCGAGCGCGTACGCTTTCCCCCGGAGGGTGCGAGCGATGTTCCAGGGGCTGTTTTCGGGTTCGCGCGGCCACCTCCCGCCACCGGGCGACCACGTCCCCGGCGTGGACGCCCTCGCGCGTCGCCACCGCGCCACGCGCCGACGCCAGATCATGGACGGCTCGCTCAGCGACGAAGTCGCGGCGCTCGGGCGGGCCGCGGGACGGGTGCCCGCCCGAGCAACGCGGGCCCTCGGGCGGCTGCTGCGGCGCCGCTGACCCACGCGGTCGCAAGGCCTGCCCACAGAAGGAGGCGCCCGTGCGTTACGTCGTCTACGGCGCCGGCGCCATCGGCGGCGCGATCGGCGCGCGACTGGCCGCGGCCGGCGCCGACGTCACGCTGATCGCGCGAGGCACCCACCTCGAGCGCATGCGCGCCGACGGCCTCCGCGTGCGCAGCGTCGACGCGGACCGCGTCCACCGCATCCCCGCCGTCTCCCACCCGCGCGAGGTCGACTTTCGCGGCGACGAGGTCGTGCTGCTCACGATGAAGTCGCAGGACACGCAGCCCGCCCTTGACGCGCTGCGCGCGGCCGCCGGACCGTCGGTGCCCGTCGTCGGCGCGCAGAACGGCGTCGAGAACGAGCGGATGGCCGCGCGCCGCTTCGAGCACGTCTACGCGATGCTCGTCGTGCTCCCCGCGAGCTTCCTCGAGCCGGGCCTCGTGATCGTGCACGCGGCGCCGCCGTACGGCGTGCTCGACTGCGGCCGCTTCCCCGAGGGCGTCGACGCCCTCACCGAGGCGATGGGCGCCGACCTCACGCGCGCCGGCTTCATCTGCCGCCCCACCACCGACGCGATGCGCCTGAAGTACGGGAAGCTGATCACGAACCTCTACAACGCGGTGACCGCGATCTGCGCGCCCGGGCCGGAGACGCGCGCGCTGACCGAGGGCGTGCGCGCGGAGGCGATGGCGTGCCTCGAGGCGGCCGGCATCGCCTACGCCGGCGAGGAGGAGATGCGCGCGATCTCCGCGCTCCCCGCGCGCGGCGAAGTGGCGGGCGCACCGCGCGCGGGCACCTCGACCTGGCAGAGCCTCGAGCGCGGCACCGGCAACATCGAGGCCGACTACCTCAACGGCGAGATCACGCTGCTCGGGCGGCTCCACGGGGTGCCAACGCCGCTCAACCTCGCGGTGCAGGCGGAGGCCGACCGCGTCGCGCGCGAGGGCCGCGCGCCGGGGTCGGCCTCGGCCGCGACGCTGCTCCGCGCGGCGGGCGGCGCGCGCCGGGACTGAACCCCGTCGGGTCGCCCCGCCGCGCGAGCCCCTGCTAGGATCGCGCGGGCGCGGGCGACGAGACGTCGACCACACGCAGGAGGGACGCGCCGATGGGCTGCCCGATCCACGTCTGGGCCCCGATGCTCGCCGCGCTGGCGCCGCTGGCACGCGGAGCGCGCATGCGCTGGCTCGCCTCCCGCGAGCTCCGCCGCGCGCGCACCGCGCCGCCGGCCCCGCCGCCGGTGC
>VGNK01000106.1 GCA_016866055.1 Chloroflexota bacterium
CGCGAGGCGCGCGAGCGCGACCTCGAGCGGTTGCTCGAGGCGCTCCGCTCGTTCGGCGCCGCCGTCCCCCCGCCACCGCTGGAGCCGCTCCCGCGCACCGACTGGCTCGAGCGCGCACTGCCCGAGTGGGAGGTGCTGCGCGCCCGCCGCCACATCGCCCCATTCCACACGCACCCCGTCGACGTCCACTCGGTACGCACGGTCGCCGAGATGCTGCACGCGATCGAGGTCGACGACGATGGGAGCGGCACGCCGCAGGTCGCCGCGCAGCTCGGCGACCGCGACGAGCTGCTGCTCAGCGCGCTCCTGCACGACATCGGGAAGGGACACGAGGCCTCGCACGTCGAGGGGGGCGCCGTGATCGCCGAGCGCTTCGCCTCGCGCGTGGGGCTGCCCCCGGAACAGGCGCTGCGCCTCGTGCGCAGCGTGGAGCTGCACCTGCTGCTGCCCACAGTCGCCACGCGGCGCGACATCGCCGACGAGCGCGTGATCCGCGAGACCGCCGACCGCGTCGGCGACGCCGACACGCTGCGCCTGCTCTACCTGCTCACGATCGCGGACGCGCGCGCCACGGGCCCCGCGGTGTGGAACGCGTGGAAGGCGCAGCTGCTGCGCTCGCTCTTCACGCGCACCCTCGACGTACTGAGCGCCGACTCCTCCGACGCCGCGACGGCGCCCGACGTGCGACTGCGACGCGCGGTCGCCGCGCTCGCCCCTCAGTTCGGCCCCGCCGAGGTCGAGGATCACGTGCAGCAGCTCGAGCCGAGCTACCTGCTGAGCACGCCACCCGAGCAGATCGGGCGCCACATCGAGATGGTGCGCTCCGCCGCAGCCTCCCCCGCGCGCACCGCGGCGCGCCGCGACCCGCTCGGGCGCATCGACCGACTCACGATCGTGACGCCGGACCGCCCGGGGATCCTGCAGGCGGTCGCCGGGACGCTCGCCGCTCACAACGCGAGCGTGCTCGGCGGCGTCGCGTACACGCGCACGGACGGCACCGCGATCCAGGTCTGGCACGTGCAGGACGCGCTCGGCCACGGGATCGACGACCGTCGCTGGGAGCGCATCCTCGCCGCGGTGCCGGAAGCGCTCGCCGGCACCTTCCCCATCGACGAGCGCGTCGGGGAGGTGCGCCGCATCTACGGGACCGCGGTCGCCTCCGCCCCGCGCTCGATCGAGATCCCGACGCTCGTCCACATCGACAACACCGTCTCCGACCAGTACTCCGTGATCGAGGTCTCGACTGCCGACCGCGTGGGACTCCTCTACGCGATCACGAGAGCGCTGCACGACACCGCCATCGACATCCACCTCGCGAAGGTCGACACGATCGGCCCGGAGGTCGTCGACGCGTTCTATGTGCGACGCGAGAACGGGCGGCGGATCGAGAACGCCGACGAGATCGAGCGGCTCGAGCGGCGCGTGGTCGAGGCGATCCGCGCGCTCGACGGCGCGCCTACCGGCGGTTGAGCCAGCGCGCCAGGTCGTCCGCGAATCCCGCGGGGTAGACGGTGACGCTCCCCGCGAGCACCTCGGCGAGCGGGAGCCACACGGCGTCGAACCGCTCGTCCGGCCCGCCCGGCGCGCGATCCGCGCACGGCAGGGGCGAAAGGTCGCCGAGCTCGGCGCCCGGCACGAAGCGCACGTGGTAGGCGAAGACGATCTCGTGGCCGGGGGCGCCCGCGTACTCGAAGAGGTTCTCGCTCACCGAGATCAGGTCGAGGAGTTCAGCGTCGCGCCCGGTCTCCTCGCGCAGCTCGCGGACCGCGGCGTCCGCGGCGCGCTCGCCGAACTCGACGGCGCCGCCGAGGGGTCGGTAGGCGAGCGACCGGCCGGGCTCATGGACGGGTGCCGCCAGCAGATGGTCGTGCAGGATGACGACGGCGAGCGCGATCACCCGGGGCGGGCGGGGGGCCGGTGGATCGGCGTTGGGCATCGGGCTCCGCTCGGGGCTCCGCGGCGCGCGGCCGGCGCGCGACCGTGACACGGGCGGCGCGCAGGTACTGCCATTCAGCAGATATCTGCCGTATTCTCGCGCGCGTTTACTCGCTGAGGGTAGGTCGCGCGTCCGGTAGGATACGCGCCGGCCCTGGGGCACTGGGCGAGGCGCGTGCGTTCGTCCGCACAGGGGTGCATCGGCGAGGGGAGGCCACATGGCAAACACGGCTATGAAGAAGGAGCTCTACGAGCTCGGCGAGACGCCGCCGCTCGGGCACGTCCCGCAGAAGATGTACGCGTCGCTGATCCGCAAAGAGCGGTTCGGCGAGCCGGGCGACGCCTTCAAGGTCGAGGTCATCGAGGTCCCGAAGCCCGGCCCCACGCAGGTGCTGGTGTGGGTGATGGCCGCGGGGGTGAACTACAACAACGTCTGGGCGGGGATGGGCTTCCCGGTCGACGTGATCGCCGCGCGCATGCGCCGCGGCGACAAGGAAGACTTCCACATCGGCGGATCGGACGCCTCGGGCGTCGTGTGGGCGGTGGGCGAGCAGGTCACCAGCGTCAGGGTCGGCGACGAGGTCGTCCTCTCCTGCGGCATGTACGACGAGGGGGCCCCCGACATCAAGTCAGGCGGCGACCCCGTCTACTCGACCTCGTTCAAGATCTGGGGCTACGAGGAGAACTGGGGCTCATTCGCGCAGTTCACGCTCGTGAACCGGCACCAGGTCTTCCCCAAGCCGAAGAAGCTCACGTGGGAGGCGGCCTCCGCCTACATGCTCGTGGGCGCGACGGCGTACCGGCAGCTGCTCGGCTGGCCGCCGAACGTCGTGAACGAGGGCGACCCCGTGCTGATCTGGGGCGGCGCCGGTGGGCTCGGCTCGATGGCGATCCAGATCGTGAAGGCGCGCGGCGGCATCCCGATCGCGGTCGTCTCCGAGCAGGACAAGTACGAGTTCTGCTACCAGCTCGGCGCGAAGGGCGTGATCAACCGCAAGGAGTTCGGCCACTGGGGCCGCCTGCCCGACCTCGACGACGCGGAGGCGTTCGGCAAGTGGATGCAGGGGGCGCGCGCCTTCGGCCAGAAGTTCTGGGAGGTGCTGGGCGAGCGCCGCAACCCGAAGATCGTCTTCGAGCATCCGGGGGAGGCGACGATCCCGACCTCGGTCTTCATGGTCGACAACGGCGGCATGGTCGTGATCTGCGCGGGGACGTCCGGCTACAACGCGGACGTCGACCTGCGCTACCTGTGGATGCGGCAGAAGCGGCTGCAGGGCTCGCACTTCGCGAGCGTGGAGGAGTGCGCCGCGTTCAACGACATGGTCGACCGCGGCGAGGTGGATCCGGCGCTCTCGCGGGTCTTCCCGTTCGACGGCGTGGGCGAGGCGCACCAGCTGATGCGCGAGAACCGGCACCCGCCGGGGAACATGGCGATTCTCGTGAACGCGACGCGCGAGGGCACGCGGACGCTGCCGTAGCGCGACCGGAGCGACCGGCGAGACGACGGGGGCGGCGTCGCGACGCCGTCTTGGTGTTCGTGCGGCGGGGCCGGGCCCGGCCCGGCGCGGGGAGGCGCGATGATCCCGGGCATCGGGCTCGAGGAGCTGATCCGGACCGCCGGCTACGCCGGCCTCTTCGGGATCGTGTTCGCGGAGACGGGCCTGCTCGTGGGCTTCTTCCTGCCCGGGGACAGCCTGCTCTTCACCGCGGGCTTCCTCGCGTCGCAGGGCGTCCTCGACGTCCGCATCCTGATCGTGGTCACGTTCGTCGCCGCGGTCGCCGGCGACCAGGTCGGGTACATGTTCGGGCGGCGGGTCGGGGTCGCGCTCTACCAGCGCGAGGAGTCGTTCCTCTTCCGGCGCTCGCACCTGCTGCGCACGGAGGCGTTTTTCGAGCGCCACGGCGGAAAGGTGATCGTGATCGCGCGCGTGATCCCGTTCGCGCGTACCTTCGCACCGATCGTCGCGGGCGTCGGGACGATGCCGTACCGGCGCTTCGTCTTCTACAACCTCGCCGGGGGGTTCGCGTGGACGGCGGGCTTCAGCTCGGCGGGCTACTTCCTCGGCCGCTCGGTCCCGCACGTCGACCGCTACGTGCTGCCGATCGTCGGCGTGATCATCCTCGTCTCGGTGGCACCGGCGCTGCTGACCGCATGGCGCGAGCTGCGGCCGCACGCGATGGCCGCGCTCGCGGAGCGGCGGGCGCGCGGGCGCGCGGCGGCCGCTCCTGACCGGGAGCGCTGAGCGCGAGGCGCGAGGCGCGGGCGGGCTACTGGTAGATGACGTAGTCCGGGATGCGCGGCAGCGCGATCACGTCCTCGGGCGTCATCAGCGGCAGGTCCCAGTGGTAGAAGAGCTTGATCGCGGCGCGCTCCGCGTACTCCGCCATCGCGTAGCGCTGGTAGCCGCCGATCTTCGGAGGCGGCGGCCCGAAGCCGTCCATGTCGATCGTGACCTCGACCTCGGGGAGGCGCTCGATCGCGTGCGCGTTCGAGATCATCTCCACGAGGAACTGGTGGATGACGAGGATCTTCGGCGGCAACTCGTGCGCGCGCACGAGCTCCGCGAGCGATCGCTGCACGCGGTTGATGTCGACCGCGTCCAGCGTGCCGATCACGACCCCGGGCGCGGCGCCGCGGCCGCGGGTGGCGAACTCCGGGTCGAGCGCGAGGTGGACGAACGGCTCGCGCAGCAGGTGTCGCACGCGCTCGACGGTGGCGAGGGGGTCGGCCCAGCCGATCTGGAGGTCGATGAAAAGGAGCACGCCCGTGCGGCGGGCGACCTCGACGTACTCGTCGATCCGCTCGAGCGGCATCTGCGCGAGGTAGGAGCGGTCCGACTGCGGTGAGGCCTGGGCGACGTCCACGATGAGGTGGAGCGCGGCGATCACGTCGCGCGGGCCGTTCAGGGCGTCGTACTGGCGGGCGAGCGCCTTCGCGTGCGCGACGGCGCCGTCGGGGTCGTGCGCGCCGAGCTCGCCCATCACCGGGAAACCCGGGTGGCCGTACACGGAGACGACCTGCGCGTGCGCGAAGTACGAGGGCGGGCGGTGGGGGACGAGCTTCGGCTCGTGCTCGCGGAGCACGCCGTCGGTGACCGGGAGGGCGGGCGGGAAACTCGCGTCGAGGAGGGCCGCGGGGCCGGGCGGCGGGCGCTCATCGATGGCGGCGCGCGCGGGGGCCGGCAGCGGGGCGGCGCTCGTCGTCCCGGGGAGACCTGCGACGACGAGCGAGGCGAGGGCGAGCACGGACAGCGCGACGTGTTGCGCGGCGCGATGCGCCGAGATCGGCACTCCCCACCCCTTGGACCGGACCCCCGCGCCGTCCGCACTGTAGCCGAATCAGGCACGTGCGTAAACGGGTGAGCAATTTTTCCTGTCCACAGAGTGCGTGGCGACGACGACGAAGGCGCGAGGACGGAACGCCCTTCGACGGGCTCAGGGCGGGCCCTTCGACGCGCTCAGGGCGAACCGGGGGGGCGACGGGCGGGGGGCGAGACGGGACTGCGACGGACGGCGCCCTTCGACGGGCTCAGGGGCGCGCCTTTCGACGGGCTCGGGGCGAGCGGGGTTGTGACGGGGCAAGCGGGGGAGTCCCCGTTCGCCCCGACCCGTCCTGAGCCAGTCGCAGGGATCGGCGGAGGGGCGCTGCTCGGTCCGCGGCCCCACCTCGAACCGAGGGGGACCGCCCCTCCCGCTACTCGGACCCGATCTCCAGCACCGAGCGCGCGACCTCGCCGCTCTTCAGCGTGTCGAATGCCTCGTTGATCTGGTCGAGCTTGAACCGCTTCGTCACCAGGCGATCGAGGTCGAGCTTCCCCTGCTGGTAGAGCGAGAGAATGCGCGGCATGTCCACGTGGAAGCGCGCGGAGCCGTAGAAGCTCCCCTTCAGCGTCTTCTCCTCGAGCCAGATCATCCCGGGGACGTCGATCGTGTCCATCGGCGGCACCATCCCCACGACCACTGCGGTGCCGCCGCGGCGGGTCATGTCGTACGCCTGCCGCGCCGTCTGCTTGAGCCCGATCGCCTCGAAGGCGTAGTCGACCCCGCCCCCGGTGAGGTCCTTCACCCGTTGCACCGGGTCGCCCTCGCCGGCGTTCACGCCGTCGGTGGCGCCGAAGTCCTTCGAGAGCGCGATCTTGTGCTCGACGAGGTCGATCGCGATGATCTGCCGCGCCCCGGAGAGCCGCGCCGCCTGGATGATGTTGAGGCCGACGCCCCCCGTGCCGATCACGGCGACGGTCGAGCCCGGCTCCACCTTCGCGGTGTTCGTGACCGCGCCGTAGCCGGTCATCACCGAGCAGCCGACCAGCGCCGCCACGTCGAGGCCGACGCCGTCCGGCACGCGCAGCAGCCCGGCGGCCGGGGTGAGCGAGTACTCCGCGAACCCGCCGACGTTCGTCATCGCGGTGACGGCCTGGTCGCCGCGCTTGAGCGCCGGGTTGTCGCGACCGCGCGTCGTGGTGCGCGTCTGGCAGAGGTTCGGCCGTCCGGCCTGGCAGTAGTCGCAGTAGCCGCAGGGCTGCACGAACCCCAGGATCACGCGGTCGCTGGGCTTCACGTTCGTGACCCCGACCCCCAGCCGCTCGACGACCCCCGCCACCTCGTGCCCGAGCACGGTGGGAAGCCGCGCAGGGTAGGTGCCCTCGATGAAGTGCAGGTCCGAGTGGCAGACCCCGGTCGCCACGATGCGGACCAGCGCCTCCCCCGCCCCCGGCTCGTCGATCGTGAGCTCCTCGATCGCCAGCGGGGTGCGCACCTCGTTCAGAACGGCGGCTCGCATGCTTCCCCCTCCTCGTGCTGCGGCACATACAGGCTGTCTGCGCGAGCGTCATCTTACCGGCGACCGCCCCCGGCCGCTGCGCGCCCCGTCACCGGCCCATCGCACAGGTTCAGACGGCGCACGCGCCTGCCGATGATCGGGGAGACCCCTTCGACGAGCGGAAGGAACCGCCGTGACCGAGGTCACCCCGATCGGGCACGCCCGCCGGGTTCCCGTCCCGGCCGGCGTCTTCGCCCCGGACCGCCGCCCCCCGTTCGTGCTCTTCGAGGTCGAGGGCTCGGAGGCCCGCGTCGACGACCGCTGGTTCGCCGCCGCCCGCGACGAGCACGTCTACGTCTCCCGCCACGACCTCCCGGCGCTGCTCGACTACCTGCGCCGCCACGCGCACGCGATCCTGCGCCTCGAGGCGGCGCCCCTCGCCCACCGCGCCTGGGCGCTCCACCGCCTGCTCGCCGACGGCGCGGCCGTCGCCGGCGACCCGGGGAGTCCCGGCGCCGACCTCGTGCGCTGGGCGCGCGAGCTCGTCGTACTGCTGCTGCGCGAGCCGCGCGCGTTCGCCGAGCTCAACGCGCTGCTCGGCGGCGCGTACTCGCCCGTCGCGGACGGGGCCGAGACCGGATCGTCGCGGCTGCGCTCGCCGCCGCAGACGGCGTCACCGACCTCGAGCGGCTCGCCGGCGTCGCGCGCGGCGGGTTCTTCGCCGACCTCGGCATGGTCGACGTCGCCGGCGAGACGCTCGCGCGCCCCGGCCCGCTCACGCCCGACGAGTGGGAGCGCATGCTCGTGCATCCGCGCCGCTCGGGGGAGCGGCTGCGCGGCGCCGGCGTGCTGCTCGCGCAGGCGCAGCGCGGCGCGCTCCACCACCACGAGCGCTGGGACGGCCACGGCTACCCGGAGCGCCAGCGCGGACCGGAGATCCCGATCGAGGCGCGTTACGTCGCGATCGCCGACGCCTACACCGCGATGACGAGCGACCGCCCCTACCGCGCGCGCCGCAGCTCCTACGGCGCGATCGCGGAGATGGTCGCCGACGGCGGCTTCGAGCCGCGCCTGCTGCGCCTCTTCGTGCCGCTGCTCGCGGAGGCGGCCTAGCGCGACGACGACGACGCGCGCACCTCGACGCCGGCGAGCACCTCGACCGCCCGCACGAGTGCCTGCGTGCCCACGTCGCCCCCGTGCGCGCGCTCGACCGCCGCCAGCAGCTGGTGCACGAGTGCGGTGCCCGCGAGCGGCACCCGCAACTCCTCCGCCGCCTCCAGCGCGAGCCGCAGGTCCTTCTGCTGCAGCGCGACCTTGAATCCCGGCGCGAAGTCGCGCGCCACCACCTTCGGCCCGAGGTTCGAGAGCTGCCACGACCCCGCCGCCCCCGCCGTGATCGCCTCGAGCATCACGGCCGGGTCCACCCCGGAACGCTGGCAGAACACGAGCGCCTCCGCCATCGCGAGGTTGTTCAGCACGACGGCGATCTGATTGCAGAGCTTGACGGTCTGCCCTGCGCCGCTCGGCCCGCAGTGCGTGATCCGGCTCCCCATCGCCTCGAAGAGCGGGCGCACCCGCGCAAGCGCGTCGGCGGGGCCGCCGACCATGATCGAGAGCGTGCCGGCGACCGCGCCCTGCTCACCCCCGGAGATCGGCGCGTCGAGCATCGCCACGCCGCGCCCGCCCAGCCGCGCCGCGAGGTCGCGCGTCACCGCCGGGGAGATCGTGGACATGTCGACGACGACCGAGCCGGCGCGCACGCCGTCGATCGCGCCCGGCCACGACTCGCTCCCGAGGATCACGGCCTCGACGTCCGCGCTCGCGGTGACGCAGGTGATCACGACGTCGCTGCGCGCCGCGACGTCCGCCGGGGAGGCGCCGCGCTCCGCCCCGGCCTCGCACGCCGCGTCGAGCGGCGCGGGC
>VGNK01000107.1 GCA_016866055.1 Chloroflexota bacterium
GCCGTTCGCCGCGAGCGTCGTCGCGGACCTCGACGCGCTCCTCCGAACCGTCCGCGTCGACGGCACGCCCGATCTCGGCGCCGTGCAGCGGCTCGGCGGCGCCGGCGACGCGCGCGTCGCCCGCGCTCGACCACCCGAAGGTCACCGACGCCGCCGGCGCCGGCTGGTATCCGGACCGGCGCGTTGTGTTCGGGGTGGTGGTGAACGGCGAGGCGCGCGCCTACCCGAAGCACATCATGGAAGTGCACGAGATGGTGAACGACACGCTCTGCAGGCGCGCCATCGGCATCCCGTACTGCACGCTCTGCGGCTCGGCGCAGGCGTACTTCACCGACCGGCCGCGCGCGGGCTACGCGCAGGAGCGCATCGAGCTGCGCACCTCCCGGCTGCTCTCGCGCTCGAACAAGGTGATGTTCGACCTGCACTCGCGCTCGGCGTTCGACACGTTCACCGGGCTCGCGGTCTCCGGCCCGCTGCGCGAGGCGGGCTACGCGCTCGAGCAGACGAGCGTCGTCACGAGCACGTGGGGCGCGTGGAAGGCGGCGTACCCGCGCCCGACGATCGTCGCCGAGGACGGCGGCATCGGCCGGCGCTACCCCGAGGACCCGCTGCGCGGCCGCGACGACGACGGGCCGATCTTCCCGGTCGGCGACGTCGACCCGCGGCTGCCGGTGCAGGAGCTCGTGCTCGGCGTGGAGCGCGCGGGTGCGGCGCCGCTCGCCTTCCCGGTGGTGGCGGCGCGCGCAGCGCGGACGGACGCGCGCTCGTCGGGCACCAGGCGTTCTGGTTCGCGTGGAGCCAGTTCCACGCGCAGACGCTGCTGTGGGGCGAGCCCGCGCGGTAGCGCCGTGCGGCCGCGCGCCTGCGTCGCCGCCGGCCGCACGGCGCGGGCGCCGCTACGCCTGCCTGATCGCGTCGCGCAGCTCGCGCAGCGAGAGCGTCGTGAACTCCACCATGTTGCGCGCGCGGTCGTCGATGCCGGTCTCGACGACCTTCGTGCGCGTGACGGGGCCGGCGACCCCGATGATCGTGCGTCCGGCCGGACGCCCGTCGCGCGTGGTGCCGGGGCCGGCCATGCCGGACTCCGCGATCACCCACGCGCACTCGAGCCGGTTGCGCAGCGCCTCCGCGAGCGAGCCGAGCAGCTGCTCGGTCGTGCCGCGGTAGCCCTCGTACTCCTCGGGCCGCGCGCCGGCGAGCGCGATGCGCGACTTCAGCGTGTAGACGACGGCGCCGCCCGCGTAGAAGCGCGAGGCCCCGGGCACCGCGAGCAGCGCGGCCGAGATGAGCCCGCCCGCGGTCGCCTCCGCGACCCCGACGCGCTCCCCGCGTGCGACGAGCCGCTCGCCGATCTCGGCGGCGAGTGCCTCCTGTTCGTCGGTCAGGAACGTGGCCATCGTGCTCCCCTCACAGCGCCTCTCGCATCCGCTCCCGGCGAGCGGGAGGCGTCAGCCCCATGAATCGCTCGCGGGTGCGGCGCCTCGTCCCGCCACGGGCTCAGCCCGCGCACGCGGGCCTCGCCCGAAGCGCGCCTGACTACGACACCGGGTACCGCGCGAGCCGGTTCTCCTCCTTCGTCATGAACTCGAGCAGCGCCGGCCGCCCCTTCGCCAGCTCCGACTGCGCGCGCTCGATCGCGGGCACGATCTCCCTCGGGTCGCCGACCCGCTCGCCGTACGCGCCGAGCGCCTGCGCCACCGCCGCGTAGTCCCCGTACAGCTCCGTGAAGCCGAACTGCTCGACCGCCGACTGGTAGCGCGCCGGGTAGCCGGAGAGCACCTGGTTGTTGAGCACCATCGTGAGCACGGGGATCTTCAGCCGCACCGCGGTCTCGATGTCCATGCCGGCCATCCCGATCGCGGCGTCGCCCATGAAGTTGACGAACGTGCGCTCCGGCGCGGCGAGCTTGGCGCCCATCACGAGGCCGAGCGAGTAGCCGAGCTGCGTCGAGTTCCCCCATCCGAGGTAGCCGTGCGGCACCGTCGACTCCCAGATCGGGATCAGCTGGTCGCGCGGGTGGCCGGAGTCGTGCGTGACGGTCGTGGCCGCGCGGTCGACGGTGTGCATGAGGTCCCACATCACGCGGTAGGGGTTGAGCGGCACCTCGTCCGAGGTGAGGAGCGGCATCCACTCCTCCATGAACTCGTCGCGCACCTTCCGCACCTCGCGCGCGCGGCCGGCGTTGCGGCGGCCGTCGGCGCCGGCCTGGCGCTGCACCTCCTCGACCATCTGCTCGAGCACGAGCCGCGCGTCACCGAGGATCGCGTGGGCGAGGTGGTGGTCCTTGTTGAGATCGCGCTCGTCGACCGTCGACTGGATCATCACCTTGCCGCGCGGGATCGCCGCGGAGGCGAGGTTTGTCGTGAGGCTCGCGCCGATCGCGAAAACGCAGTCGGCGTGGTTGAGGAACTCTCGCGCCTGCTTCGTGATCGTGTTCCCGGCGGCGCCGAGTGCGAGCGGGTGGTGCTCCGGGAAGCCGCTCTTCCCGGAGTTCGTGGTCGCGACGGGCACGTCGAGGAGCTCGGCGAGCTGCACGAGCGCCGCGGAGGCATCCGCCCAGAGCACGCCCTGGCCGGCGAAGATCACCGGGCGCTCGGCGCCGAGCAGCGCGCGCACCGCGGCGCGCACGTCGGCGGGGTCGCCGGCGCTGCGCACGTGCGCGACCGGGCGGTAGTCGGGCGCGTCCCCCACGTCCTCGGCGCCGACGTCCGCCGGCACCTCGACGAGCACCGGCGAGCCGCGGCCGGTGCGGAGGAAGGTGTGCGCGCGGCGCATGATCTCGGCGATGCGGCTGCCCTGGTTGATCTGCGCCGCCCACTTCGTGATCCCCGCGTAGTTGGGGACCGCCGCGAAGTCGGGGTGCGAGCCCTGCCGCCCCCGCGCGGTGCCGCCGGGGATCACGAGGATCGGCACGGAGTCGGCGTAGGCGTGCGCGATGCCGCCGTAGGCGTTCTCGATGCCGGGGCCGGACTGCGTGACGACGACGCCGTTGCGGCGGCCGTTGAGCATGCGCGTGTAGCCGTCGGCCATGTTCACGGTGGTGCGCTCGGTGCGCGACATCACCGGGCGGATGCCGAGGGCGGCCGCGGAGTTGATGAGCTGGTTGTCGGGGTAGCAGAAGAGGTACTCGGTGCCCTCCGCCTTGAGGACGTGGGCGATCGCGTCGAAGCCTCGCATGCGGTGTGCTCCTCCGGCTGCGCGCCGCGTCGGCTGCGCGGCGCAGGGACTGTATACGCCGCGTACGATGCGCGCGCACCGAGAGGAGCCGCCCGTGTCCGAGCTCTACCACGAGGGCCATCGCGCGCTGCAGGACCGCTTCGACACCCGCCGGCTCGCCAACCGCCTGGACGGCATCGTCCACGACGCCTTCACGGAGAGCGAGCGCGCCTTCATCGAACGGATGCCGATGTTCTTCCTCGCCACCGTCGACGCGCGCGGGCACGCGAACTGCTCCTACAAGGGCGGCGCGCCGGGCTTCGTGCGCGTGCTCGACGAGCGCACGATCGTGTTTCCGTCGTACGACGGCAACGGGATGTTCCTCTCGATGGGGAACCTCGCGCAGACCGGCGAGGTCGGAATGCTGTTCATCGACTTCGACCAGCAACGACGGATGCGGGTGAACGGTCATGCGACGGTCGATCCCGCCGATCCGTTGCTCGCGGAGTTCCACGAGGCACAGCTGATCGTGCGCGTTGCGGTACGCGAGGTGTTCGGGAACTGCCCGCGCTACATCCACCGCATGCAGATGGTCGAACCGTCGCGCTTCGCGCCGCGCACCGACTGCGAGACGCCGGTGCCGGCGTGGAAACACCGCATCGGCGATGAGCTGCTGCCGGCGAACGACCCCGCCCGCGATCGGGAGAGGGAAGTACTCGAGCGGTAGGCGCGGCGCGCGGGCGGGCGCTCAACCGCCGCCGGCCGACGGCTCCTCGGCGAACACGCGCTCGTACGCGGCGACCGCGCGCCGCCCGACCAGTGTCGCCATGTCGCGGTACGCCTCGCGGCGGTAGCCCCAGCCGCGTTCGCTGCGCGCGACCTGCTCCAGCCAGTCGAAGAGGTGCACTTCGGCGAGGTCGGCCAGCTGCGCGCGCGTGAGCGCGATCGAGGGGCCGCCTGCGCGGTCGCGGATCTCGAAGCGCTGTTCGCCGCCGCGGAGCGCCGCCGCCACCGCGGCGTCGAGCGTCGCGCGATCCATCACGCAGTTGCAGTAGGCCGCGAACTCGGCGCGCTCACCGATCAACGCCCGCACGCGGGCGCGCTCGGCCAGCGGCAGCGAGAAGTCCTGGAACCCCTCGGTGCCGTAGATCGAGTGGAAGAGCCCCGCGCGGCACACGGCCTCGTCGGCCCCGGCCTCCTCCAGCACCCGATGCACCGCCCTGAGGTGGTGGAGGAAGTCCCCGCCGGTGTGCGCCACCTCCGCGGTGCCCAGCGAGGCGAGGAACGCCCAGAGCTCCTCGTTGCTGCGTGCGCTGCCGTTCGCCGCCTCGCCCATCGCGTCCTCCAGCTCACGTCGCGGTCCCGGCATGCTAGCGAACCGCGCGGGGCGCGCGGCGCGCGGATGGCCGCGGCGCAGCGCCCGCCGCCGGCGGCGATACTATGCGGGCGCCGGCGGCCGCCGGGTGGTCGAGCACGCGAGGGGTGAGATGCGCACGACGTCCGCGATCTTCTACGCACCGAAGCAGCCGATCAGCGTCGAGGAGGTCGAGCTCGACGGGCCCCGCGCGGGCGAGGCGCTCGTCCGCGTGGTCGCCGCGGGCGCCTGTCACAGCGACTGGCACGCCGTCGACGGGCACACGACGCCCGCGTTCGCCCCGCAGGTGATGGGCCACGAGGGCTGTGGCATCGTCGAGGAGGTCGGCGCCGGGGTGACCGCGGTCAGGCCCGGCGATCCGATCGTCTTCGCGATCCGGCCGATGTGCGGGAAGTGCCGGTACTGCACGACCGCGCGGCCGAACCTCTGCGACGGCATCGTGCGCGAGCCCGGGCTGATGGTCGACGGCACCTCGCGCTTCCACAAGCCGGACGGCGCGCGGCTGTTCCACGGGCTCGCGACGTTCTCGCGGCACACGGTGGTGCCGGAGTGGCATCTCGTGAAGGTGCCCGACGACGTCCCGATCGAGCGGCTCGCCTCGGTCGGGTGCGCGGTGGTCACCGGCGTCGGCGCGGTCGTGAACACCGCCCAGGTGACGCCGGGCTCGACCGTCGCGGTATGGGGCTGCGGCGGGGTGGGGCTCAACGTGATCCAGGGCGCGGTGATCGCAGGGGCGTCGCGCATCATCGCGGTCGATGTGAAGGAGTCGAAGCTCAAGTTCGCGCGCGAGTTCGGCGCGACCGACACCGTGAACGCGCTCGAGGGCGACCCGGTCGAGGCGGTGATCGACCTGACCGGCGGCGGCGCGGATTTCGCGTTCGAGGTGATCGGCAACCCCACGACCGTGCGCCAGGCGTTCGACGCGACCTGCCCCGGCGGCACCGCGTGCATGGTCGGCGTCCCGCCGACCGGCGGCGAGGTCTCCGTGCCGATGCGGCCGCTCTTCCTCGACCGCCGGCTGATCGGGTCGTCCGCCGGCACCGGCCGGCCGCGCGTCGACTTCCCGTGGTTCATCGAGCTCTACCGGCAGGGTCGGCTCAAGCTCGACGAGCTGCAGTCGCGCTTCCGCCCGCTCGAGGAGATCAACGAGGCGTTCGCGGACATGCTCTCCGGGAGCGTCGCGCGCACGATCATCAAGATGTAGGTGGGAGGCCGCGCATCGTGCCCGCGCTGAAGCGTCGCCGCCTCGGCCGCACGGGGCTGATAGTGGCCGAGCTCGGGCTCGGCGCGATGGACACGCCCGAGTCGCCCGAGGGGCCGGACACGCTGCGCGCCGCGCTCGACCTCGGCATCGACTTCGTCGACACCGCGCGCGAGTACGCGGGCAGCGAGTTCATGATCGGCCAGGAGGTGCGTGCCCGCGGGGGCGCGCGCTTCCACATCGCGACGAAGACGTTCAGCCACACGATCGCCGGCAGCCAGCGCGACGTCGACCGCTCGCTCGGCATGCTGGGCGTGGAGCGGATCGACCTCTACCAGCTGCACGACATCTCAACGCCGGCGGCATGGGACGAGGCGATGGGCGAGGACGGCGCGCTCGAGGGGCTGCTCGTCGCGCAGTACCGGGGGCTGATCGGGCACATCGGGGTCTCGACGCACGACCTCGAGATCGGACGCCGCGCGATCGAGAGCGGGGCGTTCGACACCGTGATGCTCGAGTACTCCGCGTTCGCGCCCGAGAGCGCGCCGCTGATCGAGCTGGCCGCGGAGCGCGACGTCGGCGTGATCGTGATGCGTCCGGTCGGCGGATCCGGGCGGACCAGCGTGATGCGCACGCGCCTGGCGGAGGGATCGGCCGGCGCGCTGACGCCGGCAAACTTGCTGCGCTACGTGCTCTCGCACCCGGGCGTCTCGGTGGCGATCCCCGGTGCGCGACATCCCTCACGCATCCATGAGAACGTGGCGACGGCGACGTCGTACGAGCCGATGGACGAGGCGGAGCGCCGCGCGCTCGAGGCGGAAGCAGCGCGGCTCTACTAGGCGGCCCCGTCGCGCACGACCCCGCGCGCGACGAGCGCGTCGATCGCCCCGTCGGACAGTCCGCTCTCGCGCAATGTCGCGCGCGAGTCGGCGCCGAGCCGCGGCGACGGCTTCGCCTCGAGCGGCGTGGCGCTGAAGCGGACCGGCGGCGCGACCATCGTCACGCCGCCGAGCGCCGGGTGATCGATGCGCGCGAAGAACCCGTTCGTCCACGCCTGCTCGTCGTTGAAGAGCTTCTCGACGTGGCGCGTCGGGCCGATCGGCAGGCCGTGCTGGCGGAAGAGCCGCACCCAGTGATCGGTCGTGTGCTCGCGGAACTTCGCGACGACCTGGGCGCGGACGTGCTCCTCGTGTGCGTCGGTGTCGTCGGGCAGCCATCCCGGCTCGGTCGTCCAGCGATCGTCGAGCTGCATCAGCCGCACCATCTTCAGGCGGAGCGTGCGCGGGTTGCAGGCGATCGTGACCATGCCGTCGGCGGTCTCGAAGAAGCCGTAGTAGCCGCGCATCACGCGGTGCGGCTGCAGCTCGTCGCGATAGGCGATCACGTCCGCCCAGGTCTTGCCCTCCGCGAACGCGGTCTTGAGGTAGGCGACGAACTCGTCGCGCCATCCGTCGATCGCGTCGACGTGGGTAAGCGCGTTGCTCTGGAGGAACATCGCGGCGCGCGCCGTCGAGGTGGTGCTGCCAGCGCGTCGGGATGTACGCGCGGATCAGCAGCACCCCGAACCAGACGATCACGTTCCCGCTGACGGCGTCGAGCGATGTCGCTTCCATCCGATCCCACCTTCCGCTGCCGGCGGCTGGAGGACCGGCCCGCCGCCGCTCCCGCCTGTTGTGCACCGCGCGCGGGAGCGGCTCCATGAACGCGTTCACACAACGCGACAGCCGGCACCGGAACCGCGAACATGGCGCCCCGCGCCGCGCGATGGAGGCGAGCGATGACCGAGGCACCCCGCGAGCGTCCCGACTACGCGCTGCTCGACCGCGCCGGCGCGGCCGCGGCGATGTTCTACCCGGGGGCGGATCCGTATCCGCCCCCGGAGGGCGCGAGCGATCTCCTGATCGCGGTCGACGATCGCGCGTCGATCGGTGCGCGGTTCTACCCGCACGACGCCTCGCGGCCGACGCTCCTCTACTTCCACGGCAACGGCGAGGTCGCCAGCGATCACGACGGCATCGCGCCGCTCTACCACGCGATCGGCGTGAACCTCTTCGTCGCGGAGTTCCGCGGCTACGGCCGCAGCACCGGCACCCCCACGCTCGCCTCGATGATCGGGGACGCGCACGCCGTGGCCGCGTCGTTCCACGAGACGCTCGACCGGCTGGGCTTCGCGCCGGAGCGCCTCGTGATGGGACGCAGCCTCGGCACGCACCCGGCGCTCGAGCTCGCGGCGCACGCGGCGCGGCCGCTGCGCGGGCTGATCGTCGAGAGCGGCGCCGGGAACCTGCGGCGCATGCTCGAGCGCATGGGGCTGCTCGACACCGAGGCTGGCGGGCGGCTCGCCGCCGCGCACGAGGCGAAGGTCGCGTCGATCCGCGTGCCCGCGCTGCTGATCCACGGCGAGTCCGACGAGCTCGTCCCGCTCAGCTCCGCGTTCGCGCTCCGGGACGGGCTCACGGGCTGCGAGCGCACGCTCGTCACGATCCCCGGCGCCGGGCACAACGACCTGCTGTGGGCGGGCCGCGACCGCTACTTCGAGGCGATTGAGGAGTTCGTGCGGAGAGTTGCGGGGTAGCCCGCACCCCCGCGGCGGGCGGTCACGGCCGTCCCGCGTTAGCCTGTAGGGTGCGAGGCTGCCCTGCTGCGAGGCCTTGCGACCGCGTCGGGAAGGAGCCTCATGCCCAGACGGCCGAACTACTCCTACGAGCGAAGCCAGCGCGACCGTGCGAAGGCGGCGAAGCGCGAGGCGAAGCGCGACGCGCGCGCCCAGCGCCGCGCGGGCGAGCCCGAGCCGGGCGCGGAGTCC
>VGNK01000108.1 GCA_016866055.1 Chloroflexota bacterium
CGCGGCCGGCCCGCTCGCTGCCGGGCGCGGCCGGCGCATGCGCGCCGCGCGTGACACCAGCGGCGGGTGACCGGCTCGCCGGCCGACCGGCCTCACGCGCGGGCGGATCTCGGTCGTCCCCCTGGGTCTTGAGGTGTCAGCCCGGCGACCTCGGCGATCAGCTCGTACGAGCGCACGCGGTCTGCGTGCGCGTGCACCGCGGTGGTGATCATGAGCTCGTCGGCGCCGGTGCGCTCGACGAGCTCGGCGAGCCCCGTTCGCACCGCCTCGGGATCGCCCACGATCTGCGAGCCCCGGCGCTCCTTCAGCATCGCCTGCTCGAGCGGCGTGAACTCGTGCGCCGCCGCCTCCTCGGGCGTGGGGAAGCGGCCGGGCGTGCCGCTGCGCAGCCGCAGGAACGAGAGCGCGCCCGGCGCGGCCAGCCAGCGTGCGCGCTCCTCGCTCTCCGCGCACAGGACCGACACCCCGAGCATGAGGTAGGGCCGCTCGATCGCGCCGCCCGGCCGGAACGAGGCGCGGTAGGTCGCGACCGCGGCGTCGGTGTTGGCCGACGAGAAGTGGTGCGCGAACGAGTACGGCAGCCCGAGCACGCCGGCCGCCTGCGCCCCGTAGGTCGAGGAGCCCAGCATCCAGATCGCCGGGCGCTGTCCGAGGCCGGGCGTCGCGGTGATCGCGCGGAAGGGGTGGTTCGTCGGCCAGCGGCCGTCGAAGTAACCGAACAGCTCGATGAGCTGCTCGGGGAAGTCGTCGACCGAGGTGTGTGCGCGCCGGAGCGCCAGCGCGGTGAGCTGGTCGGTCCCCGGGGCGCGGCCGATGCCGAGATCGATGCGACCCGGGTGCAGCGCCTCGAGCATCCCGAACTGCTCGGCCACCACGAGCGAGGAGTGGTTCGGCAGCATCACCCCGCCGGAGCCGACGCGGATGGTGGAGGTGACCGACGCGAGGTGCGCGAGCAGCACGGCCGGCGCGGAGGAGGCGATCCCGGGCATGTTGTGGTGCTCGGCTACCCAGTAGCGCGCGTAGCCGAGGCGCTCGACGCGCGGGGCCAGGTCGAGCGAGTTGCGCAGGGCGTCGCCGGGCGTCGCGCCCTCGGCCACGGGGGCGAGGTCGAGCACGGAGAGCGGGACGCCGAATGACGGGCTCACGCTGCCAGCGTACGGGGCCGCGGGCTCGACCGCTGACTTCACGCTCGATCTCGACAGGCTTCTCTCGAGTCAGGTCAAGTGCGCGCGTGGCGCGCACCCGGGCGGCTGGCGGGGCCCCGCCACCCCGGGGCATACTGGGGGCCATGGCCATGCTCCCGTTCCGCCTCGACTTCTCCGAACGCGCGATCGCCGACCTCCACCGCCGCATCGACGCGACCCGCTGGCCGGAGATCCCGTACGAGACCGGCTGGTCCACCGGCACGCACGACGGCGTGCTGCGCGATCTCGTTTCGTACTGGCGGCGCGAGTACGACTGGTTCGCGGTGCAGGAGCGGCTCAACGGCCTCGCGCACCTGCGCGGGCCGGTCGGCGGGGAGGAGCTGCACTGCGTCCTCTGGACGGGACCGGGGAGCGAACGGCGCCTGCCCATCCTGCTGCTCCACGGCTGGCCCGGCTCGTTCGTCGAGTTCCTCCAGGCCGCCGAGCTGCTCGCCGCCGGGGTGGACGGCGGTGCGGGCTTCGACCTCGTCGTGCCATCGCTCCCGGGGTTCGGGCTCTCCGAGGCACCGCGCGAGCCGGGGATGCACCCGGGCCGCGTCGCGGAGCGCATGCACCTGCTGATGCGGGAGCTGGGGTACGAGCGCTACGGGGTCCAGGGCGGCGACTGGGGCGGCATCATCGGGCCCGCGATCGCCTACCGCCATCCGGAGTCGGTGGTCGGCCTGCACGTGAACTTCGGCACTGGTCGCCTCCCGCCCCCGGAGGGCGAGATGACCGAGGAGGAACGCGAGTTCCGCGAGCGGCGCCAGCGCTTCGAGGCCGAGGAGACCGGCTACAGCCGCCTCCAGGGGACGCGCCCGCAGACGCTCGCGTACGCGCAGCACGACTCACCCGTGGGGCTGCTCGCGTGGATCCTCGAGAAGTTCTGGGTCTGGAGCGATCACGGCGACGACCTGTGGGAGACGTTCGACCGCGACGCGGTGCTGACCAACGTCATGATGTACTGGCTGACGGGGAGCATCCTCTCCGCGGCCCGCATCTACTACGAGAGCGCGCACGCGCGGGAGCCCATCCTCGGGGGCCGCGTGGAGGTGCCGACGGCCTACGCGCGCTTCCCCGCCGAGCCGTTCAACCCGCCGCGCGTGGTGGTGGAGCGCGGCTTCAACCTCGTCCGCTACACGGAGGTGGAGCGCGGCGGGCACTTCGCGGCGATGGAGCAGCCGGAGCTGTTCGCGAGGGACGTCGCGGCGTTCTTCCGGGAGCGTTCCGCAGGGCGGTGACCGCCGGGCGACGCGGGCGCCGATTGCACCCCCGTTGGGGCGGTCCGTACACTGGTCGCACGCCCTCGTAGCTCAGGGGATAGAGCACCGGCCTCCGGAGCCGGGTGCGCAGGTTCGAATCCTGCCGGGGGTACCATCGCGGACTGACGCTCCCACCCGCGGCGACGCGCCGTACCGCTCCCCCCGGCGCGCCGCAACGGGCGCGGCCCCGCGGAGGCCGTGCGAGCGAGATCGAGAAGATTGGGGCGCGATCGTTGAGCAACAACGGGAGGGCGCGCCGCCGCGCCCGCCGCCGGCGCGCGCAGCGCCAGACCTACGTCCCAGCCGGACCCGTCCAATTCAGCGGGATCATGGGCTTCTTCCAGCGCAACACCCGCGTCTTCTTCATCGTGGGTATCCTCGTGATGATCCTGAGCTTGGGCAGCTTCTTCTTCGCCTCGAACTTCGGCGGCGCCAGCCCGCAGGCCGCCCGCGGCGACGAGGCCCGCTCCGAAACCGCCGCGACCCCGGATCCCAACGCCACCCCCACGCCGACCCCCGCCCCCACCGAGCAGCCGATCGTGCGCCGCTACTCCGAGCCCCCCGCGATGACGATCGACCCGAGCAAGTCCTACGAGGCGATCATCCGGCTCGAGTCCGGCGAGGTGCGCGTCAAGCTGCTCCCCGACGCCGCCGCCGAGTACGTGAACAACTTCGTCTTCCTCGCGCGCAACCGCTTCTACGACGGCCTCACGTTCCACCGCGTCGTCGCCGGCTTCGTCGCGCAGGGCGGCGACCCGCAGGGCACGGGCTTCGGCGACTCCGGCTACAGCCTCAAGGAGCAGCGGAACCAGCTCACCTTCGACGCCGGCGTGCTCTCGATGGCGAAGGCCGGTCCTCGCGTCAGCGGGTCGCAGTTCTTCATCACGCTCGGCCCCGCGCCGCATCTCAACGGGCAGTTCACCGTCTTCGGGCGTGTGACGAGCGGGCTGGACGTCCTGCGCGGGCTCCAGGCTCGCGACCCCGCCAGCCCCGGCGCGGGCTCGGCGGTCGTGATCAGGAGCATCGAGATCGTGGAGGGCGCCCGATGAACCGCCCCTACGACGCGCCGCCCCCGATGACGATCGACCCGAGCGGCACCTACCGCGCGGTCATCCACACCGAGAAGGGCGACATCACGATCCGCCTGCTGGCCGACGTCGCGCCGGTCACCGTCAACAACTTCGTCTTCCTGGCGCGCGACGGCTTCTATGACGGGTGCACCTTCCACCGCGTGGTCCCCGGCTTCGTCGCCCAGGGCGGCGACCCCACGGGCTCCGGGCGCGGCGGCCCCGGCTATCGCTTCGACGACGAGCTGAGCGAGACGCCGTTCGAGCAGGGCGTGCTCGGGATGGCGAACGCCGGGCCGAACACGAACGGCTCGCAGTTCTACCTGATGCTCGGGGACGCGCCGCACCTGCATGGGCGCTATACCGCGTTCGGGCGCGTCGAGCAGGGGATCGAGGTCGCGCTCGCGCTGCGGCACCGCGACCCCGCCAGCGACCCCGCCCCCGGGGACCGCATCGACTCGATCGAGATCCTGCAGGGCTGATAGCCCCGGCCCCCCTGCGTACGGAAGCGCCTGCCGCCCGCCTGGGACGCGCTCACCTTCGCGCGCCCGTTCCGCCCGGCGACGGCGCCGGGCGCGGCCGCGGAGGCGATCGGCCGGGAGCGCGGCGGCACGTTCGACCCGCGGGTGGTGCACGCGTTCGAGCGCGTCGCGGGGCGCTGGGTGGCGCGGCTGGATGAGCAGCCGAGGAGGGAGTCCGCCGCCTAGCCCGGCTCCGCTGCGGCGTGGCGCTCGACGAAGACCATGAGCGCGATCGAGGGAAGGAACAACGCGAACGCGATGAGGGCCGGGACCACCAGGCCGCCGATGAGCAGCAGCAATCCGATGGCGAGGGCGAAGGACATGCCCAGCACCGACGCGATGCGAGCGACGAGCAGGTAGGCGGGGATTCCGTCAGGCATGAGGCTGACGAGCATGCTAGCAGCGCCCCCGGGGCCGAACAACGGCGGCGTCGACGACGGGCTGCGCATGCGCGTGGCTCGGGCGCAGCCGCTCTGGCGCGTGCGTCATCAGCTCGCCTCGGGGGCGTGCTGATCGGCCTGCTCGCGCTGATGGACGTGGGGCCCCTCCACGTGCCGGGCGGGCTGCTGCTGCTCGCGGCGGTACTCGCCTCGGAGGGCGAATCCTGCTGGCCGGGCGCGTGCGCACCGTGCGGCAGTTCAGCGCGATCGTCGCCGCGATGCGCGTGATCTTCGAGGCGATCGCCCTCTTCGGCCTGCACCTGCTCGGCAGGCCAATAGCGCTGCTCCCCGCGGCGCTGCTCGCGGCCGGCGGCTCGCTCCGTGAGGTGCAGGAGATGCTCGGACACAGCTCCTACGCGCTCACGGCGGACGTGTACGCGCACGTGCTCGACGACCAGCGCAGAGCGACGGCGGATCGCATTGAGCAGGCGTGGGGGGCGGCCATCTCCGGGGCGTAAGTACCCCGTACGTGCCCGCCGCGCCCGACGCGAGGCGATTCTGAATCTAGGAACTGGTCGGGGCGCGCAGATTCGAACTGCGGGCCTCTGCGTCCCAAACGCAGCGCTCTACCAGGCTGAGCTACGCCCCGAGGCTCGACGAACGTGGGTCGCGGACCGCGTCGACGCTACGAGGCGCAGCGTTCGCACGTCAACGGCTCGGTGTGGTCGTAGCCGCACGCAGCGCACGACCACTCGATGAGCCCCTCCGCGAGCGCGCCGGGACGCGCGTGCTCGTGGCGCGCGGCGAGCGGGCAGCGGCAGCGGGGGCACCGGCCGCGCGCGAGCGCGACCTGCTCGCCGTCCGCGCGGGCCCAGCGCCAGATCGTCACCGCCACCACTGCGGCCGCGATCACGCCAACCGCCGGCGCCGCCGCGTCGAAGCCGAGCCGGGCGGAGATGCGGGCGCCCGTGACGAACCACGCCGCCGCCGCGAGCACGATCAGCGCGCCCCACGCGAGCGTCGCGGCGCTCGGGCGCGTCACGCGCTCAGTCCAGCCGGCGTGCAACACCCCGGATCTCGTCGAGCGACGAGACGCCCTCCGCCTCGCACCACGCGCGCAGCTCCCGCAGGCAGCGCCAGGGCGCCTCCGGATCCACGAAGCTCGCGGTCCCGATCTGCACCGCGCTCGCCCCGGCCATGATGAACTCGACGACGTCGAGCCCGCTCATCGCGCCGCCCGATGCGACGACGGGGATGTCGACCACCGATGAGGCGAGGTAGACGTTGCGCATCGTGATCGGCTTCACCGCAGGGCCGGAGAGCCCGCCGAACACCGTCGCCAGGTGGGGCTGGCGGCGTTTCGGGTCGATCGCGAGCGCGGGGATCGTGTTCGACACCGTGAGCGCGTGCCCGCCCGCGAGCGCGACCGCCTCCGCGATCGGGCGGATGTCCGACACCGACGGGGTGAGCTTGACGAGGAACGGGAGCGAGGTGTGGCGCGCGACCTCGGAGACGACCTCGCGCGCGGCGCGCGGGTCCTGCCCGAACTCGAGCCCGCCGACGCCGACGTTCGGGCAGGAGATGTTCACCTCGAGCCCGGCGACGCCGGGAATGCCGTCGAGGCGCGCGGCGAGCTGCCCGTACTCGGGGACCGTGTCGCCCATGATGTTGACGATGCAGGGGACCTGCCACTGCGCCCAGACGGGCGCGACGTTCGAGATGAGCGCGCTCACGCCGATGTTCTGGAAGCCGATCGAGTTGATCATGCCGGCGGGCGTCTCCACGGTGCGCGGGGTGGGGTTCCCGCGCCGCGGGCGGAGCGTCGTCCCCTTCGAGACGACGCCGCCGAGCTCGTCGACGTCGAAGTGGCGGGCGATCTCCAGGCCGTTGGAGAATGTCCCCGACGCGGTCATCACAGGGTTACGGAGCCGGAGCTCGACCTTGTGGCGCGGGGCGAGGTTGACGCCGAGGTCCATCAGCCCTCCTGGGGCCGATGATACGCGCGCCCGGCGGTGGCCGGGCGACGCGGCGCGGAGCGCGTTGACGGGGTGGGGTGTTGAGGGGCCGGGGATCGCAGAACGGCGCCCTTGCGGGCGCCGTTCGCGTCTTCGCTCGTGCGGGGGGTGCTAATCCTCGTCGGCCAGCCGAATGTCCGCCGCCTTCGAGAAGCGGGAGCTCTCGCGCAGGTCGTTGCGGATCGTGTTCGTCTGTTCCCACATCACGCTCTCGGTCGAGTTCACGAACGACTTCTGCCTCCCGCAGTTCCGGCACACACCGCGGCTCTCGCGCCCGTTGGGGGCCTCGATGATCCAGTGGTGCACGCACGCGGACTGCCGGCGGGTCGTGGGCCGTTCGGTCGTCGCTGAGCGGTCCATCAAAGCCTCGATCCTTCGTTCGCGCGGCAGCCCTCGGGCGCCGCTCACTCTTGCTTCGTCGGGCGTCCCCGGCCGCACCCGCGGCAAGTGGACCCCATCGACAGTGGAAGTATCTACAGTAGAATGTCCGCCCGTCAACCTTCTTTTGATTAAAACGTGTTAAACTTCTGTTAACGCCCCTCGCCCCCGTCTGCGCGCTCGTTTGCCCGGAGTCGGGGCCTCCGTATACTCGGGTCAGCGATACGTCCGTCCTCCACCGGCGGATTCATTCGGCCAGGCTGTTCCGGCCCCCGCGCCGTCCGACGCGGCGTCCACTCGACGGTAGAAACGGTCGCGTGATGCAGAACGTTCAGGGGCCGACTGAAGTTCCCGCGCGCGTCGGGACCCCTGGCCGGACAAGGCGGAGTCATGGTTGACCAGCGGGCCGTCATGGATGCGCTGCGGTCGGTGAACGACCCGGAGCTGCACCGCGACATCGTCTCGCTCAACATGGTGCGCGGCCTGCAGGTGAGCGACGGGGCGGTCTCCTTCGAGCTCGTCCTGACCACGCCCGCCTGCCCCCTTCGAGAGACGATCGACCGCGACGTGCGCAGCGCGCTCGCAGCGGTCTCGGGCGTTGAGGCGGTCGAGATCGACTGGGGCGCCGAGGTGCGCAGCACCGCTCCCCGGGAAGGCGGACCGCGGCCGATCCAGGGCGTGCGGAACGCGATCGCGGTCGCGTCGAACAAGGGGGGCGTCGGCAAGTCGACGGTGGCGGTGAACCTCGCGGTCGCGCTCGCGAGCCTGGGCGCGCGCGTGGGGCTGCTCGACGCGGACATCACCGGGCCGAACATCCCGACGATGCTCGGCATCCAGGGCGGCCTGCAGGCGGAGGGCGGGCAGGGCCTGCGCCCGGTGGAGGCGCACGGGGTGCACGCGGTGTCGATCGGCTTCGTGCTGCCGCCGGGCACCCCGGTCGTGTGGCGCGGGCCGATGATCGGCACCGGCGTGCGGCAGCTCATGCACGACGTCGAGTGGGGCGACCTCGACTACCTCGTGATCGACCTCCCGCCGGGCACGTCCGACGCGTCGATGAGCATGTGTCAGGACGCGCTGATCGCGGGCGTGGTGATCGTCTCCACGCCGCAGCAGGTGGCGCTCGAGGATGCGCGCAAGGCGATTGGGATGTTCGACCGCCTCGGTGTGCCGATCTTCGGGATCGTGGAGAACATGAGCGGCGAGATCTTCGGGCGCGGCGGGGCGCGCGACGCCGCCGACGAGTTCGGGGTTGAGTTCCTGGGCGAGCTGCCGCTGGACGCGGCGATCCGCGAGGCGGGCGACTCCGGGCGGCCCGTCGTGGTGGCGGCGCCCGAGGCGCCGGTCGCGCAGGCGTTCATCGAGCTCGCCGAGCAGGTCGCCGCTCGCTGCTCGGTGCTCCAGTTCGCGGGCGAGGCCGGCGCCGTCGCGTAGCGACGACCGCGCGAGAAAGGCTGCGGGCGAGATGACAAACGATGGCGGCGCGACGCGTCGCGGTTCCGGGGCCGGTGGCTCGCGCGGTCGCGCGGCTTCGATCATCGCCCGGCGACGGCCCGCGCAGAAGGCGTCCTCGCAGGACTCGGCGAAGGACGCGAAGGGGCAGAAGCCGGCGAAGGCGGCGGCTGGCGCCTCGGCGTCGGTCGCGAACGCGCGCGAGGAGGCGCGCCCAAAGCGGAGACGCCGGCGCACGGCCGCGCCGGCCGCGCCGGCCGC
>VGNK01000109.1 GCA_016866055.1 Chloroflexota bacterium
CTCCGCGGCGGGGGCGGCGAGGTGCGCGCCCCAGCGCCACTGCTCGACCGCAAGTGCGCCGGCGCTCAGCGCGACCACGGCGGCGAGCGCGGCCACCGCCGGCGCGTCGCGCATAAGGAAGCCCCACGCGTCGCTGACGCCCTGCGCCGTGAACAACGTGAGCACGGTCGCGAGCAGCATCAGCGCTCGTCGCGCGCGCCGCGCCAGGTCGACCCCGGTCGCGACCCACATGTACTGCGTCCACGCCCACCACACGAGCGCGAACAGCAGGGCGCCGCGCGCCCAGCCGACGGGATCGGGGTGCTCGTGCGGGAAGCGCGCGAGCTGGGTCACCGCGTAGACGAAGACGAGGTCGAAGAAGAGCTCGACGAACCCGGCGTGCTTCTCGGCCTCGGGCGCGCGCGTCGTCACGCTACACTAGCCCCACCGGGGGTGTCCCCGCCAGCGCGGGGGGCCGCGATCGCTTTCCGGTGGAGGGCGCGCGATGACTCGCACCGGCTACGTCTACCACCCCCACTTCCTCCTCCACGACCCGGGGCTCGCGGTCGTCGGCAGCCCGCCGCAGCCCTACCCCTACATGGACCCCGAGGAGCACGTGGAGCACCCGCGCCGCGTCGGCCGCATCCACGAGTTGCTCGAACGCACAGGTCTGCTCGCGCAGCTCGACCGCATCGACGTGCACGCCGCCTCGCTCGACGACGTCGCGCTCTTCCACACGCGCGACTACATCCAGCACGTGATCGATCTGAGCGCGCGCGACGGCGCCGGCGACGCCGGCCAGGGCGCGCGCCTCACGCGCGGCTCGTTCGAGGTCGCGCTGCTGGCGGTCGGCGGCGCGATCGCCGCGGTCGACGCGGTGCTCGCGGGGCGCGTGCAGCACGCCTACGCGCTCGTGCGCCCGCCGGGCCACCACGCGGTGGCGTCGATGGGGATGGGCTTCTGCCTCTTCGGCAACGTGGCGATCGCGGTGAAGCGCGCGCTCGCGCGCGGCACCGCCCAGCGCGTCGTCGTGATCGACTGGGACGTGCACCACGGCAACGGCACGCAGGAGGCCTTCTACGACGACGACCGCGTGCTGATGGTCTCGCTCCACCAGGAGGGGCTCTACCCGAGCGACTCCGGCACGCTCGACGAGGTCGGCATCGGCCGCGGGGAGGGCTACACGGTGAACGTGCCGCTCCCCGCGGGCACCGGCGACGCCGGCTACGCGGCGGCGGTCGAGCGCGTCGTGCTCCCGATCGCGCGGCGCTTCCGGCCGGACCTCGTTGTGGTCTCGAGCGGGCTCGACGCGAGCCGCTCCGATCCGCTCGCCCGCATGGTCGTCACGGCCGACGGCTTCCGCTCGATGACGCGCTCCGCAATGGCGCTCGCCGGCGAGTGCGCGGGCGGCCGGCTCGCGCTCGTGCACGAGGGGGGCTACAGCCAGGCGTACGCGCCGCTCTGCGGGCTCGCGATCTTCGAGGAGCTCACGGGCGTGCGCACCGAGATCGGCCGGCTCGCGATGAACGACGCGATCCGCCGCCTGCGCCCGACGCGCGAGGTGGGGCTCGACGCCGAGCGCGCAATCGCCGAGACGCTCGCCGTGTACGGGCGCTACTGGGAGATCGCGGCCGCCGCGAGCCCGGCCGCGCGCTGAGTCGACTGCGCGCTCGTCTCGCCCTGCGCGCGTTCGACTCCCTCCGGGCGCTGTGCTAGAAACGCGGTCGCGGGCCGCCGGTCCCGCGCTACCCACCCCCAGAGGAGGCGAGATGCCGCTCGACCCGAAGGCGCAGCAGTTCCTCGACGTCCTCGCCGCTGCCCCGCCGATGCACACGCTCTCCGCGCCCGAGGCGCGCGCGATGTCGACGGCGCGGCGCGACGCGATCCCGCCCGGCCCCGACGTGCACCGCGTCGAGGACCGCAAGATCCCCGGCGCCGGCGAGATCCCGGTGCGCATCTACTGGCCGTCGGCCGAGCGCGGGCTGCCCGTGCTCGTCTGGTACCACGGCGGCGGCTGGGTGATCGGCGACCTCGAGGGCGCGGACCCGACCTGCCGCCGGATCGCGCTGCAGGCTGCGTGCATCGTGGTCTCGGTCGACTACCGGCTCGCCCCGGAGCACCCGGCGCCCGCCGCGTACGAGGACGCGTACGCCGCGGCCGCGTGGGTCGCCGCGAACGCCGCCTCGCTCGGCGGCGACCCTGCGCGCGTCGCGGTCGGCGGAGACAGCGCGGGCGGCAACCTCTCGGCGTCGGTGACGCTGATGGCGCGCGACCGCGGCGGTCCGCGGCTCGTCCACCAGCTGCTCGTCTACCCGGTCACGGACCACGCGATGGACACCCCGTCCTATCGCGAGAACGGCGCCTACCTCCTCACGCCCGAGCTCATGAAGTGGTTCTGGGACGCCTACGCGCCGGCGGGGGTCGACCGCGCGCACGCGTACATCTCACCGCTGCGCGCGCCGGACCTCGCGGGGCTCCCGCCCGCGCACTTGATCACGGCGGAGTTCGACCCGCTGCGCGACGAGGGTCGCGCCTACGCGGGGCGCCTGGCCGCAGCCGGCGTGCCGACGAGCCACGAGACTTACGCCGGTCAGATCCACGCGTTCTTCACCGCGCCGCACTTCTTCGACGCGGGCGAGCGTGCGATCACCGACGCCTCCGCGGCGCTGCGCGCGGCGTTCACGCGCGTCCCCGCGGCGGGCTAGACGGGCACCGGAGCGCATCGACGCGCTGGCGTCGCCGCCGACGAGAGGGGAGTCACGATGAAGCTCGAGATGTTCCACCTCCACCCGTAGCGCGACCTCCCCGAGGACTTCGCGGAGAAGTACCGCAGCGTCTGGGTCGACGTGCCGAGCCACCTCTTCGACCCCGCCAAGGCGCACCAGATATACAACGACACGCTCGACGAGCTCGAGTACGCCGCCGCGGTCGGCTTCGACGGCATCTGCGTGAACGAGCACCACCAGAACGCCTACGGCTACATGCCGTCGCCGAACATCATGGCGGCCTCGCTCGCGCGGCGGACGAAGGACGTCGCGCTGATCGTCATGGGCAACTCGATCGCGCTCTACGACCCGCCGATCTGCGTCGCCGAAGATGGCGATGCTCGACTGCATCAGCGCCCGGCGCGTGGTCTCCGGCTTCCCCACCGGCACCAGCATGGACACGAACTACGCGTACGGCTCGAACCCGGCGCAGATCCGTGACAAGTACGACGAGGCCGCGGACCTGATCGTGAAGTCGTGGACCGATCCCGACGTGTTCGCGTGGGACGGGCGCTTCAGGTCGGCGTCGTGGAGGAGGGGAGCGGCCCGCCGCTCCTCTTCCTGCACGGCATCAGCGGCCTCAACTGGGACGACTCGCTGACGGCGCTCGCGCGCTCGCACCGCGTGATCGCGCCCCGCCACCCCGGCTACGGCGACGAGAGCCAGGCCGAGCTCGACACCGTGCACGACCTCGTCTACGCCTACCTCGACCTCTTCGAGGCGCTGGACCTCGAGGGCGTGCCGCTCGTCGGCCACTCGCTCGGCGGGATGATCGGCGCCGAGCTCGCGGCCACGCAGCCGAAGCGCTTCTCGAAGCTCGTGCTGCTCGCCCCGATGGGCTTCTTCCACGTCGACCGCCCGACGTTCGACTTCTTCGCGTGCACCCCGCGCGAGATGGCGGCGGCGTTCTTCAAGGACCCGGAGTCGCCGGCCGCGGTAGCGGCGGGCGACCGCGGGCTCGCGCGCATTGCGCAGCTCGGCCACGAGTCCGCCGAGGGGCGCGAGCTGATCGAGGTCTACGTGGAGCGCACGAAGACGCTGGCGACCGCGGCGAAGTACCTCTGGCCGATCCCGAACCGCGGGCTGCACAAGCGCATCCACCGCGTGAGCGCGCCGACGCTCGTGCTCTGGGGCGACAGCGACCGCGTGGTCCCGCCTTCCTACGCGCACGACTCCGAGGCGGGCATCCGGGGCGCCCAGTGCGAGACGATCGCGGACGCAGGCCACGAGCTGATGCTCGAGCAGCCGCAGCGAGTCGTCGAGCAAATCGAGGCGTTCCTCCGCTAGCGCGAGCGAGGGCGCCGGGCGCGCTTGTTCGTTGCCGGCCGGCCGAACAGACTGGCGTCAACGCCGCGTGCGCTCGGCCGCGGCGCACGCCGGCTCGCTGTGTCCGCGGAGGCTCGATGCTCGCCTGGATCCCGTTCGCGTTCGGCGCGCTCATCCTGCTCTGGGCCCTGGTCTCGTTCACCCACGCTGCGACCGGCGGCCGCGAGGCGGGCCTCCACCAGCTCGCGCCGACACGCGACGCGGGCGACGCCGCCCGTTCGCGTCGCCGTGCGCAGCGTTTCCGCCTCCACCAGGCGCTCAACTTTGTGCTCGCCTTCGGCGTGGTCGCGGCGGGCGTGGGGCTGGTGGTGGGGGCGCTGATCTCCTGACGCGCTCTGTGTCCGCGGGCCGCGCGACCCGTGCTGCCTCGCAGTCGTCTCGAAGGGCGCTGGGCACCCCCCCCCCCGGCGCTCGCAGCGCGGTGCTACGTTCGGCCCCCGCAGCACCCCGAGAGGAGTCGGCGATGGGCGGCACGGTCCTGTACGAGCGCGACGGTCGCGTCGCGACGATCACCTACAACCGGGGAGGCGCTCAACGCCATCAACGCCGAGCTGCGTGCCGACCTCAACGCCGCGTTTGCCCGCTTCCGCGAGGAGGAAGAGGCGTGGGTGGCGATCGTGACCGGAGCTGGCCGCGCCTTCTCCGCCGGCGCCGACCTGCGCGACCGCGGCGGCCAGCAGTCGGGATCGTTCTGGGAGGTCCCGAGTCTCACCTCGTTCGAGTCGGGCATGGAGGTCTGGAAGCCCGTGATCGCGGCGGTGAACGGCTACGCGCTCGGCTTCGGGCTCACGCTGCTCGCGGCGTGCGACTTCGTGATCGCGAGCGACCGCGCGGAGTTCGGGTTCCCCGAGGTGCGCATCGGCGTTCCCACCATCCAGGGCGCGGTGCGCATGCCGCGGCGCCTCGCCTGGCACCACGCGATGGAGCTCCTGCTGATCGGCGAGCGCGTCGATGCGCAGCGCGCGCAGGAGATGGGGCTCGTCTGGAAGGTCGTCCCCCATGACGCGCTGATGGACGAGGCGCGCGCGCTCGCGGGGCGGCTGCTCCTCTCGGCCCCGCTCGCGGTGCGCGCGACGAAGGAGGTCGCCTGGCGCGGCCAGGAGCTCCCGTTCGCCGAAGCGATCCGGTTCGGGGAGACGATGCGCCGCGTCGCCGGGGGCACCGAGGACGCGCAGGAGGGGCGCGCCGCCTTCCGGGAGAAGCGCCCGCCGCAGTGGCGCGCGCGCTGACCCGGGCGCGCTGACCCTGCCCGCGGACGCCTCCCGCCGGGCGGTGCAGGGCCACGCGACGGCCCGGCGGGGCGCACCCTGCCCCCGCAGCCCCCGGCGCGCTCGCGGGCGCCCCGCCGTGCGTCCCTCTCCTTCACGTACGCTGGAAACGGCATCCGGGCGCGCATACAATTCCCGACATCGCGAGCGGCAGAGAGCCGACGCCGCCGCGGAGAGAGGATCAGGGCCTTGGTCGACTTTGCGGACACACCCGAGCAGGCCGGGTTCCGGCACACCGTCCACGACTTCATCGAGAAAAACCTTCCCCCCGTGCTCCGCTTACGCCCGGACGAGGCCGCCTTCCGCGGCTTCATGGAGGAGGAGGGCGAGAACGAGCGCGACGCGCGCGCGAAGGAGCGCGCCGAGGCGCTGAAGAAGTGGCGCGCGGCGCTCGTCGACAAGGGCTGGATCGCCCCCGCATGGCCGAAGGAGTACGGCGGCGCCAACCTCAGCCCGATGGAGCAGTTCATCATGAACGAGACGTTCACCGAGACGCGCACCCCGCGCCTCGGGGTCCCGGACGTCGGCTCCACGATCATGGTCCACGGCACGGAGGAGCAGAAGAAGGAGTTCCTCCCGCCCATGGTGCGCGGGGAGACCCGCTGGTGCCAGGGCTACTCCGAGCCGGGCTCGGGCTCCGACCTGGCCTCCCTGCAGACCCGCGCGGTCCGCGATGGTGACGACTTCATCATCAACGGCCAGAAGATCTGGACCTCGGGCGCGCACCTTGCAAACATGATCTTCGCGCTCGTGCGCACCGACCCCGAGGCACCGAAGCACCGCGGCATCACCTACCTCCTCTTCCCCATGGACTCGCCGGGCATCTCGGTGCGCCCGCTCGTGCAGATGCACGACGCGCGCGGCTTCAACGAGGTCTTCTTCGAGGACGTGCGCGTCCCGGTGAGGAACGCCGTCGGTGAGATCAACCGCGGCTGGTACGTCGGCGCCACCCACCTCGACTTCGAGCGCTCCTCGATCGGCTCGGCCGTCGGCCAGCGGCAGATGCTCGACTCGCTGCGCACGCACCTCGTCGAGCAGCGCAGGCAACAGCCTGAGCGCTCGCGGCTCGAGCGGGCGGACAGCCCGCGCCTCGAGCTTGCCGACCGCTACGTCGAGGCGATCGTCGCGAAGACGCTCTCGCAGCGGGTGATCTCGATGCAGGCGCGAGGGCTCATCCCGAACTACGAGGCCTCGATGACGAAGGTCTTCGCGACGGAGTTCAACCAGCGGATCGCCAGGACCGCGACCAAGCTGCTCGGGAAGTACGGCGACGTCCGGAACGGCCCCGAGGAGTACACGCCGATGCGCGGACGCTGGGCGACGATGTACCTCTCGAGCGTCTCCTCGACGATCGCGGGCGGTACATCGGAGATCCAGCGCAACGTGATCGCGACGCGCGGGCTCGGACTGCCGCGCGGCTAACCTGCGGCCCGGGGGCGGACGTGCAGATGGACCCGTCCGAACGGACGGGTCCGTCGTTTCCAGCGTGCCCTGGCGAGCTGGGAACGCGACCGCGCCGGGACTACTGGGCGCGGACCCCCTTGAACTCGCCGCTGCCGAAGCTGCCGAACTGCACCTTCCCGGCGATCTCGTCGCCCTGCTCCTCGCCGGCCCACGAGAGCGTCATCGCCCCCATCGGGCCCTGGATCTCGTTCGACCACGAGAAGCTGCCGCCCTCGACCTTCCCGGAGATCTGCTGCGAGCCGCGCTGGCTCGACATCGTGCCGCTCATCGTCGCGCCGCTGGTCGTGACCTCGAGCGAGGCCTTCTGCTCACCCATCGGCGTCTTGAACGTCAGATCCCACTTGCCGTCGATCGCCATCGTTTCCCCCGTCCGCGATGCGGTACATACAGACTGTATGTCGTCCCGTCCCTGCACCGTACCAAACGCCGGGGAGGCCCGTCACCCCGTGCTAGCCTCCCCGCCGCAGCGACGAGGGGGATCGCCCATGACCGCGGCGCCCGACGAGCCCAACCGGCAGGCGCGCGAGGCCTGGGACGCGAACGCGCGCTTCTGGGACGAGCGCATGGGCGAGGGGAACGACTTCGTCGAGCGGCTCTGCTGGCCGGCGCTCGAGCGGCTGCTCGGGCCACGCCCCGGCGAGCGCATCCTCGACGTCGCGTGCGGCAACGGCCTGACCTCGCGCCGGCTCGCCGCCGCCGGCGCTCGCGTCGTCGCGATCGACTTCTCCGTGCCGATGATCGAGCGCGCGCGGGCGCGCACGCCGGCCGGCTCGGCCGTCGAGTACCGCGTGCTCGACGCGACCGACGAGGGAGCGCTGCTCGCGCTCGGGGAGCGCGCGTTCGAAGGCGCGCTCTCGAACATGGCGCTCATGGATATGGCGGAGGTCGCGCCGCTCTTCCGCGCGCTCGCGCGGCTGCTCCGTCCGGAGAGTCGCTTCGCGTTCTCGGTGATGCACCCCGCGTTCAACTCGCCGCACGCGCGTCTCTATGCGGAGGCGGAGGAGCGCGGACGGGACGTCGTCATGCACTACGGCGTGCGCGTCGATGGGTACCGCTCGACCGAGCCGGCGCGGGGGTTCGCGATCCGCGGCCAGCCCGAAGCGCAGTTCTACTTCCACCGCCCGCTCGCCGCACTGCTCGCGCCGGCGTTCGACGCCGGCTTCGTCCTCGACGCTCTCGAAGAGCCGGCGTTCACCGAGGCCGACCGCGACGACCGCCGCGGGCCGCACTGGAACAATTCGACCGAGATCCCGCCGGTGCTCGTCGCGCGTCTGCGCGGCCCGGCGGGTGGCAGATGACGACCCCAAAACACGCGCGGCGAGCCCCGCGCGCCGCGCGCGCCGCCACACGAGCCGCAGCCCCGACCACGTGGCATCGATCGCCGCGACCTTGTTGTCCAAAAGTCCGGGCGGGAGCGCGACCCCGCGCGCGACCTCCTCGGTGACCTCCGTCGCCGCCCCCGACGCGCGCGTCGGCCACGTGTTCCAGAGCGCGCCGTCGGGCGCGATCGCGCGCCCGACCCGCTCCACGCTCCGCTCGCCGGCGCACGAACCAGACGACCACGTCCGCGCCGCCGCGCGCGGCGCGACGCAGGGAGACGCCCTCCGGGAGCTCGCCGAGCGTCTCGAACCCGTCG
>VGNK01000110.1 GCA_016866055.1 Chloroflexota bacterium
GTCCAACCCCGATGCCCCCCCCACATCGCCTCGATCCACCAGATCGCGCCGGCCGCGGCCTACCCGTCGACGGTCGCGCGCGCGGCGGCGGGGTCGTCGCCGGGCGTCGCCCCCTCGACGACGATGTCGTAGCCGGCGGGGTCGCGGTGCTCGGCGACGTAGGCCGCGATCGCGCGGATGTCGTCGGGCGCACCTCGCGGATCGCGCCCTGCTCGTCGAAGACGTTGGGGAGGATGCCGTCATAGCGGACCGCGCGGCGCATCGACGCTCGGCGCGGCGGAAACGCGCCCACGACCCAGATCGGGATGCGGGGCTGCTGCACGGGGGCGCCGGCGGCATGAACTCCGTCGGCTCGACCCGGTAGTGCTTCCCCTCGAAGCGGAAGGGCTGTCCCGCCCAGAGCCCGGTCAGGATCTCGAGCCCCTCGTCCAGCAGCTCGGCGCGGACGTGGCGGTCGGTCTCCTCGGCGAACGAGGCCCAGCCGGTGTCGGGCGCGCCGAGGCCGACCGCGAGCGTGACACGCCCGCCCGAGAGGTGGTCGACGGAGACGGTCTCGCCGGCGAGCGTCCACGGGGCATGCGCGAGAGCGGGGTGACCATCGTGCCGAGCCGGATGCGCTCGGTGCGCACGGCCGCCGCCGCGAGCGAGGCCCACGCCTCCCAGTCCCTGACCGGCTCCCAGACGAAGAGGCCGTCCCAGCCGGCGCGCTCCGCCTCCACCGCGAACTCCGCGCACGCGCCGGGATCGCCGCCGGGGAAGACGAACCCGACGCGCATCACTCCTCCCGTCGCAGCGTCCGCCCGCGGACACGAACCGCGCCGGCGCCCCCGGTGGTTCCGGCGCGCCCCGCACCCGGCGGGGCGTGCCGGCCGGCCCCTAGCCGCGCCCCGCCCCGTCGAGCAGCTGCTCCACGAGTGCGCGGCGCTGGAGCTTGCCGTTGCGGGTGCGCGGCAGCGCCTCGAGGAAGCGGTACTCGTGCGGCTGCTTGTAGGCGGCGAGGTGCGCCGCCGCGTGCGCGCGCAGCGCGGCCTCGTCCGGCGCGGTGCCAGGCTGCGGGACGATGCACGCGGCGACGAGCGTCTTCTGTTCCTCGATCGCCAGCCCCACCACCGCCGCCTCCGACACCCCCGGCGCCGACTCGAGCACCGCCTCGATCTCCACCGGCGAGAGCCGGTAGCCGAACGACTTAATCGTGTCGTCGGCGCGGCCGTGGAACCAGACGTAGCCGTCCTCGTCGAGCGCCGCGAGGTCACCGCCGATGAACCACTCGCCGCGGTAGACCGCGGCCTCCTCCTCCGGGCGCTGCCAGTAGCCGAGCATCAGCCCCGGGTCGGAGCGGTGGACGGCGAGCAGGCCGACCCGGCCGGCGGGCAGCAGCGCGGTGCTCTCGCCCTCCACCGGGAGGATGGCGACCCGCCGCCCCGGTTGCGGCTTCCCCGGAGAGCCGGCGCGCACCGGGGCCACGGGGCCCGAGGAGATGTACGTGCTGACCTCCGTCATCCCCAGGCACTCGTACATCTCGGTGCCGACGCGGGCGCGCCACTCCTCGAGCAGCGCCGGCGTGAGCGGCTCGCCCGCGCAGAGCACGTGGCGCAGCGCGGAGAGGTCGTGATCCTCGGGTCGCGCGTACTTCAACATCTGGCGAAAGACCGTCGGCACCGCGGCGAACACCGTGACGCCGAGCCGCTCCATCAGCGGCGGCCAGCGGGCGGGGTCGCCCGCGCCGCCCGCGAGCGCGGCGTGCGCGCCCGCGAGCCACGCGTCGATCAGCCCGACGACGAGCGTGTACGACCAGTTCAGCGTCCCGGCGTGCAGCGTCACGTCGCGCTCGCCGAAGTCGTGCCAGCCCTCGCGCACCGCCGCCCGCGCGAGGATCGCGCGGTGCGCGTGGAGCACGCCCTTTGGACGGGAGGTGGTGCCCGAGGTGTAGATGAGGAACGCCGGCTCCTCGGCGCGCGTCTCGGGGAGCGCGGGAGCGCCGCCGCGCGGCTCGCCGCCGTCCGCCCAAGCCGCGACCTCCACGAGGTCGACCACGATCTTACCGGCCTCGGCCGCCCCGCGCGCGAGCGGCGCGGGCGCGATGACGGCCGCCGCCCCCGAGTCGTCGAGCAGGAAGCGCGCCTCCTCGTCGGTGAGCTGCGGCGAGGCGGGGATCGGCGCGAGCCCCGCTGCGCTGGCGCCGAGGAAGGCGAACGCGTACTCGGGTGAGTGGGGCAGCCGCACGAGCACGCGGTCGCCGCTCGCGAGCCCGCGCGCGAGCAGCTCGTGCCCGACGCGCTGCACCCCGGCCCAGAGCTGCGCGTAGCTCCAGGTGCGATCGCCGGCGTCGGGGTCGACGAAGGTGAAGCCCGGCCGCCCGGCGTGCGCGTGCGACTCGGCCCACCGCGCGAGCGCGTGGCGGGCGAGGTTCAGGGGCGGGCCGCGGTCTCCGCTCACACGCTCGATGCTCGCGCGGGGAGCAGTGGCGGGCGCGGCCCTCACCGCGCCCGCGCGCTCGCTCGCGCTGCCGCGCCCGCGCTAGGCGGGGCGGAACACCGGGATCGGGTACTCGCCGGAGTCCTGCTTCTCGAACTCCACCTTCACCTTCATCCCGACCTTGATCTGCTTTGTGGGGTCGTCCACGCCCACGATGTTCGTGAGCATGCGGAACCCCTCGTCGACGTCGACGTAGGCGACCGCGTAGGCGCCGAGGTCGGCGAACGCGGGGCTGCGGTTCTGGCGCACGACCGAGTAGGTGTAGATGGTCCCCGTGCCCTTCGAGGTCCGCCAGGTCGTCTTGCCCGAGCCGCACTTCGTGCAGTGCGCGCGCGGGTAGAAGACGACCTCCTTGCAGTCGTCGCACGTCTGGTAGCGGAGCTCGCCGTTCTTCGCGCCCTCCCAGAAGGGCTGGCTGTCGAGCTCGGGGAACTGCGGCTGCGGCCGGTTCGGCATCGTTCGTCCCTCTCGTCCTCTGGGTTCGTCGTTCCGCGTTCGTGCGCGCTAGTCGGCCGCGAGGATCACGGTGCCGCCCGTGTGGGTGGCGCCGAGCAGGCCCCCGTTGCCGTGCGCGACCGCGAGCTTCGCGTTCGGCACCTGCGAGGTCGACTCACCGCGCAGCTGCCGCACCGACTCGAGTAACAGGAAGAGCCCGCGCATGCCCGGGTGGTTCGAGGAAAGCCCGCCGCCGTCGGTGTTCAGCGCCGGCGCGCCCTTCTTGTCCCAGCGCAGGACGCCGCCCTTCACGTAGTCGCCGACCTCGCCCTTCTTGCAGAAGCCGAGATCCTCGAGGCACACCGCGACCGTGATCGAGAACGAGTCGTAGATCATCGCGATGTCGACATCCTTCGGCTTGACGTCCGCCTCGCCGAAGGCGATCGGCGCCGACTGCGCGCCGGCGCTCACCGTGATGTCGCCGTCGTTCGTCCGGTAGCTCGTCGCCTCGCCGCTGCCCAGGATCCAGACGGGCTTCTTCTTCGTCTTCTTCGCCACGTCGCCGGAGACGATGATCGCGGCGCCGCCGCCGTCGCTCACCATGCAGCACTCGAGCAGATGCAGCGGGTCCGCGATCATGCGCGAGTTCAGCACGTCGTCGACCGTGATCTCGTTGACACCGACGAACTGCAGGTCGGCCATCGCCTGCACGGCCTCGGGGTTGCGCATCGCGTGGGCGCGCGTCGCGACCGAGATCTCGGCGAGCTGCTCGGAGGTCGTCCCATACTGGTGCATGTGCCGCGTGGCGACCATCGCGTAGTTCGAGATCAGCGTGGCGCCGTACGGGATCTCCATGTTTCCCTGCCAGTTCCCGCCGACCCCGCGGCCGCCGGTGCCGATGGGGATGCGCTGGGTCGCCGCCTTCGATCCGTACGAGAGCACCGCGACGTCGGCCTTGCCCGCCGCGATGTCGCGCAGCGCGTGCGCCGCCTGGAACTCGTACGAGGAGCCGCCCACCTGCGTCGTGTCGATCACGGTGGGTCGCACGCCGAGGTACGCCGCGAGCCCGAGGCCGCCGCCCCCCTCGCCGTCGCCGGCGTCGTAGATCGCGTCGATGTCCTTCCAGTCGAGGCCCGCGTCCTCGAGCGCGCGCCGGATCGAGGCCGCCTTGATCTGCATCGCCGAGACGCTGGGGTCGACCCGCTTCGGCCACTCGTAGATGCCCACGACCGCCGCGTCGCGTCGCTTCTTCGCCATCCTGATCGCCCTCTCTCTCACCGGGAGCCGGGATGCGCGCGGATCGGTACACCGCGTCGCCCGGCGCGTCAATCACGCCCGTCGGGCGCACGCCGTGGCGGCCGGTATTCGGGAGCCGCCGGGCGTGGCATGCTCACCGGCGCGGAGGAGGGGGAGTCACGATGGCCGAGGTCGAGGGCAGCACGCTTGTAGCGCGGGCGCTCCATGAGCAGGGGACCGAGCACGTCTTCACGGTGGTCGGCGGGCCGGTGATCGAGGCCGTCGGCGCCTGCGGGGATCTCGGCGTGCGGCCGATCGGCGCGCGCCACGAGCAGGCCGCGGTCTTCGCCGCGCTCGGCGAGGGCTACGTCGCCGGCCGCGTGGGCGTCGCGCTGCTCGCCTCGGGCCCCGCCGTCACGAACGCGATGACCGGCGTGCACGTGGCCTGGGACAACTGCTGGCCGCTCGTCGTGCTCGGCGGCTCGGCCGCCCTCGCCACCAGCGGCCTCGGCGGCTTCCAGGAGGCCGACTCCGTCACGATGATGCAGTCGATCACGAAGTGGTCGGTGCGCGCCGACCGCGCCGAGCGCATCCCCGAGCTGATCGCGCGCGCCCACCACGTCGCGATGAGCGGCCGCCCGGGCCCCGTCTACGTCGACCTCCCCTCGGACGTCCTCTCCGCGACGATCGACGAGTCGCGCGTGCGGCCGGCCGGCCGCGCGGCGCCGCCCGCGCGCCCGATGGGCGATCCGTCGGCGATCGAGCGCGCCGCCGAGCTGCTGCTCGAGGCGGAGCGCCCGCTGCTGATCGTGGGCAAGGGGCTGCGCTGGTCTCAAGCCTACGAGGAGGTTAGCCGCCTCGTCGACGACCTCAACCTCCCGTTCCTCTCCTCGCCGATGGGCCGCGGCGCGATCCCCGACGACCACGCGCTCAACGTCGGCGCCGCGCGCAGCTTCGCGCTGCGCGGCGCGGACACGGTGGTCGTCGTGGGCGCACGGCTGAACTGGGTGTTCGGGTTCGGCCGTTCGATCCCCGCCGACGCGAACGTGATCCAGATCGACATCGACCCCGAGGAGATCGGGCGCAACCGCCCGGCGACCGTGGGCATCGTCGGCGACGCGGGCACCGTGCTGCGACAGCTGCTCATGGCGCTCGAGGGGCGCAGCGAGCCGGCGCGCTCGCGGGCGGCGGAGTCTCCGTGGCTCTCGGATCTGCGCGAGCACCGCGCGAAGAACGAGGCCGCATTGCAGCCGCTGATGGACTCCGACGCGGTGCCGATGAACCACCACCGGCTCTTCCGTGACCTGCGCGACGTGCTGCCGCGCGAGTGCATCATCACCGTCGACGGGCAGATCACGTTCGCGACCGCGCGCCAGCTGCTTCCGAGCCACATCCCCGCGGCCCGCCTCAATCCCGCAACGAACGGCTGCATGGGCGTGGGCGTCCCGTTCGCGGTCGGCGCGCAGCTCGCGCGCCCGGACCTGCGCGTGCTCAGCGTGAACGGCGACTCGTCGTTCGGCTTCAACGGGCTCGAGGTCGAGACCGCGCTGCGCTACGACCTCCCGATCGTGTTCGTCGTCGACAACAACGACGGGATCATGGGCGGCATCCTCGAGAGCCGGATGTTCAAGCAGCCCCACGGCGAGCGCGTCGCGATGTACCGCCCGCAGGCGCGCTACGACCGCGTGATCGAGGCGTTCGGCGGGCACGGCGAGCACGTGACGCGGCCCGAGGAGCTGCGGCCGGCGCTCGAGCGGGCGTTCGCCGCGGGGCGCGCGGCGCTCGTCAACGTCGTCGTCGACCCGCTCGCGATGTGGCCGGCGCCCACCGAGGGCCGGCGCGCGAGCGCGCTGATGGGGTACTAGCGCGCGGGCGCCGCCGGCTGCGCGCCGGCACGCCACTCGAGCCAGCCGTCCTCCAGCCGCACGGCATCGAAGCCGCGCTCGCGGAGGAGCGCCACCGCCTCGCCCGCGAAGAGGCAGTACGCCCCGCGGCAGTACGCGACGATGCGGCGGTCGCGCGGGAGCGCGTCGGCGGCGCCGGCGAGCGCCTCGAGCGGCACGGAGATCGCCTCGGGCAGGTGCCCGGCCTCGTACTCCGCGCGCGGCCGCACGTCGACAAGCACGGCGCCGTCCGCGGCGCGCAGCGCCTCGTACTCCTCGCGCGAGATCACGTCGCCCGCGTGCTCGCCCACGGCGTGGCGGCGGGCGAGCTCGGCCACCTCCGCGATGCGCGACTCCGCCGTCTCGCGCAGCGCGAGCCAGAGGCGCGCCACGCTCTCGTCGGCGAGCCGGTAGAAGACGCGCGTGCCGTCACGCTCGGCGTCCACCAGCCGCGCCGCCTTTAGCATCTGCAGGTGGCGGGAGACGTTCGCCACGCTCACCCCCGTCTCGGCGGCGAGCGCCTCGACGTGCCGGGGCCCCTGCGCGAGCAGGTCGAGCAGCTCCAGGCGCCGCTCGCTCGCGAGCGCCCCCCCGACCCGGGCGAACTGCCCGTAGAGCGCGTCCTTGAAGGCCCGGTGCTCGGCGTCCGTCTCGGTCACGCGGCGAGCGTAGCGCCGCGCGGGCGCATCTTCAAGTGATCACGTATTCAATCGAATCATTGACAAGAAGCCCGCTTCGCGAGAGAATGCCCCCGTTGACCAGCCACCGCGGAGGCTCGCGCATGACCCGGCCCAGCGCGCCCACGACCTCCACCGGCGACGCCCCGCGCCTCGGCCTCCGCGCGAACTGGCGGCAGTTCACCCTGCTCGCGGCCGTCAACGCCTTCGTCGGCGCGATGGTCGGGCTCGAGCGCGCCGTGCTCCCGCTGCTCGCCGAGGAGGAGTTCGGGCTCGCCACCCGCACCGCGGTCGTCACGTTCGTCGTCAGCTTCGGCCTCGCGAAGGCCGCCACGAACCTGCTCGCCGGGAACCTCGCCTCGCGCCACGGCCGCCGCCGGGTGCTGATCGCGGGCTGGCTCTTCGGGCTCCCCGTGCCTCTGCTGCTGATCTGGGCGCCGTCGTGGGGCTGGGTCGTCGGCGCGAACGTGCTGCTCGGCGTGAACCAGGGCCTCGCCTGGTCGATGACCGTGAACATGAAGGTCGACCTCGTCGGCCCGCTGCGACGGGGCTTCGCGCTGGGCGTGAACGAGTCCGCCGGCTACCTGGCGGTCGGCGCCACCGCACTGCTCTCCGGCCTCGTCGCCGAGCGCTTCGGGCTCCGGCCCGAGCCGTTCTACCTCGGCCTTGCCTTCGCCGCGCTCGGCCTCGCGCTCAGCGTGCTCTTCGTGCGCGACACCGCCGCGTTCGTCGCGCTCGAGGCCGGCGCCCGCGCCGACCGCGCGCCCGACCGCTCGCTCCGCCGCAGCTTCGCGGAGACGACGTGGCGGCGCCGCGACCTCTTCGCGCTCTCGCAGGCCGGGTTCGTCAACAACCTCAACGACGCGCTCGCCTGGGCCATCCTCCCGCTGTTCTTCGCGAGCCGCGGCCTCGGCGTCGAGACGATCGCGCTGCTCGCCGCCGTCTACCCGCTCGCGTGGGGCGGCGGCCAGGTCGGTGCCGGGTGGCTCAGCGACCGGCTCGGGCGCACGCCGCTGATCGTGAGCGGGATGGCGCTACAGGCGCTCGCGATCGCGACGGTCGCCGCCGGCGACGCGGTCGGCGTGTGGCTCGCCGGCGCGATCGCGCTCGGCGCAGGCACCGCGCTCGCCTACCCGACGCTGCTCGCCGCCGTCGGTGACGCCGTGCACCCGCACGAGCGCGCCAGCGCGCTCGGCGTCTACCGCTTCTGGCGCGACACCGGCGCCGCCGCCGGCGCCCTCCTCGCGGGCGCCGCCGCGGACGCGCTCGGCTTCCGCGGCGCGATCCTCCTCGTCGCCGCGGTCACCGGCGCCTCCGGCGTCGTGGCCTTCCGTTTGCTCGCGCTTCGCCGGCCATCGGCGATGATCACACCCGTGCCCGGGGAGGTGGCGTGATGCACGTGCTCCCGTTCGTCCACGAGGGGCTGGGCAACAGCTCCTACTTGCTCGAGCTGCCGGACGGCGACGCGCTCGTGGTCGACCCCGACCGCAGCATCGACCGCTACCTGCGCGCCGCCGCCGACAGCGGCCGGCGCGTCGTCGGCGCGCTCGAGACGCACCTGCACGCCGACTTCGTCTCCGGCGCGCACGCGCTCGCCTCCCGCGGCGAGGCGCGCGCCTACGTGCCGGCGGGCGCCGCCGC
>VGNK01000111.1 GCA_016866055.1 Chloroflexota bacterium
GCGCTCCGCCGCCGCGGGAAGCCGGTGCGGCGCCCGCCTCCGCCCCGCCACGACGCTAGCCGCTTGCCCGCACCTCGACCCGGATCACGCGCTCCGGGCGCATCCCACCCAGCCGCGCGCGGCCGGCCTCCATCCGCGACATCAGCGCGACCGCCTTGCGCGTGTCCGAGGCGACGCGCGCGGGCTCACCCGTGCGCACGCGGTACTTCGAGCACCAGTAGGTGAACGCCTGCCACTCGTGCTGGCTCACACGACCGGTCAGCGCGCTCTCGGTCTCCGCGCGGTAGAGCACCTGCAGCTCATCGAGCGACTTCCCGTAGACGTGCTCGTACGCGGCGACGTCCGGCGGCGCCTGCCCGGCGCCGATCAGCCGGCCGGCCTTCTGGTACTCCATCTCGACGGAGAGCAGCAGCAGCTCCTCGACCACGACCCCGTACTGGAAGTTGAGGTGTGCGCGGTACTTCGGCGCGCCGATCGCGAGCTCGAACTCGTCGTCGCTCTCGTCGGCGGGCGGCAGCCCGAACAGCAGCAGCCGCTCGACCTCGTCGGCCGGCGCCTCCTCCTCGACCTCGGCGAGCAGGCGCCCGGCGAGCAGCAGCCAGTCGAAGGCCTCGCCGGCGATCAGGTAGCGGTAGGCGACGCCGTCGAGCACCTCCTCGGCCGCGGACCAGCGGCGAATCACGCCGAGCAGCGCCGGGTACCAGGGCTCGCCCCGGCCGAGCGCGCGCCGGAGCGCCTCCACCCCCTGTTCGGGGTCGAGCGGGCCATCGCGCGGCACGCGAACGCGTCGCGCGCGCGGGGGCGAGTCGGACCTCACGCCGGCGACGGGCATACCCGGTTATTGTACCGATGCGTCCGGGACGCGCCGAGACGGCGCCCGCCTACGTCACCCTTGCGCGTGCACGGCCGGCGAGCATCGCCTCGACGGTCCGTTCGACGTCCAGCTCGCTCGAGTCGACCCAGTGGCCCACTCCGGCGAGCTCCTCCCGCAGCGTGGCGTCCAGGCGCGCGAAGCGGTCGCCGGTCGACCCCTTCGCGCGCGCGGCGTCGCGCCGCGCGACCACCTCCGGGCGCGGCGCGAGCACGCCCAGCTGCAGCAGCCCGCCGCGCAGGTAGCCGCGGTAGGCGTCCAGGTGGTACCGCGTGACCACGACGAAGTCGAGGACCGGGGTGAAGCCCGCCTCGGCGAACGAGCGGGCGAGCAGGCACTGGTTGCGGATCGAGAGCTCGAACTGCCGCTCCGCCTCGCCCGAGAGGTCACGCTCGGGCATCTCGCGGCCCGTGACGATCATCTTCCAGAGCGCCTCGCCCTCGACGTGCGCGCCGCGGTCGAGCCGCGCGGCGAGCGCGCGGGCCACCGTCGTCTTCCCCGCGCCGGGGATGCCGGTGATGAGCCAGATCTCGAGTGGGACCTCGAGGTTCAGCGCGCGCTCCCGTCAGCGCGGGGACACGAACCGGCGCGCGCCTCCGCGGCCGCCCGCTAGATCGTCGCGCCGTGGCAGCGCTTGTACTTCTTGCCGGAGCCGCACGGGCAGGGGTCGTTGCGCCCGACCTTCTTCACCACGCGCGTCGCGGTCGCCACGCCGCCGCGACTCTCCGCCTCGTTCCCGGGCTCGCCGGGCCCGCGCTCGCTCGTCGGCCTGGCGGCCGACTGCCCGAGCATCGCGCGTGCGACCGAGGGCTGCAGCCGCGCGTGCATGATCTGTCGCGCAACGAGCTGGCGGATGCGCTCGAGCAGCTGCCCCCACATGTCGTGCGCCTCGGCCTTGTAGGCGACCAGCGGGTCGGCCTGCCCGTAGGCGCGCAGCCCGATCCCCTGCCGCATCTCGTCCATCGCTGTGAGGTGCTCGACCCAGAGCGCGTCGATCGTGCGCAGCAGCACGAGCCGCTCGACGAGCCGCTGGTTGTCCTCGCCCACCTCGCGCTCGATCGCGGCGTACTCCTCCTCGAGGATCGAGAGCGCGGCGTCGATCGCCTCGTCCGCGGAGGCCCCCTCGAGCCAGTCCTCCGTCACCTCGTCGGTATCGAGCGGGAGCACCGCGTCGAGCTGCGCGCGAAACCCCGCCGGGTCGCGCGGCGTCGCGCCGAGGTGCGTCTGCACGAGCGCCTCGATCTCCTCGGTCACCATCGTCAGCACCGTCTCGCGCATCCCCTCGCCGGCGAGCACCTTGTCCCGCTCGGAGTAGATCACGTCGCGGTGGGTGTTCATCACGTCGTCGTACTGCACGACGTGCTTGCGGATGTCGAAGTTGTACGCCTCGACCTTCTGCTGCGCCTGCTCGATGGCGCGCGTCACCATCTTCGACTCGAGCGGCGTGTCCTCGTCCATCCCGAGCTTCTCGAGCATCCCGCCCAGCCACTCTGGCGCGAAGCGACGCATGATGTCGTCCTCGAACGAGATGAAGAACCGCGAGGAGCCGGGGTCGCCCTGCCGCCCGGAGCGGCCGCGCAGCTGGTTGTCGATGCGGCGCGACTCGTGGCGCTCGGTGCCGATCACGTGCAGCCCGCCCACGTCGGCCACGCCGGCGCCGAGCTTGATGTCGGTGCCGCGGCCGGCCATGTTCGTCGCGATCGTGACGGCCTTCGCCTGCCCGGCGCGCGCCACGATCTGCGCCTCGCGCATGTGCTGCTTCGCGTTCAGCACATCGTGGGCGATGCCGCGGCGCGTCAGCAAATCCGAGAGCATCTCGGAGGTCTCGATGGCGACGGTGCCCACGAGCACCGGACGCCCGGCCTCGTACTTCTCGGCGATGTCCTGCACTACCGCCCGCCACTTCGCCCGCTGCGAGCGGAACACGAGATCCGCCATGTCGTCGCGGATCATCGGCTTGTGCGTCGGGACGACGACGACCTCGAGTTTGTAGATCTCGGAGAACTCCTCCGCCTCCGTCACCGCGGTGCCCGTCATCCCGGCGAGCTTCTCGTAGAGGCGGAAAAAGTTCTGCAGGGTGATCGTCGCGTAGGTGACGGACTCCTGCTCGATGCGCACGCCTTCCTTCGCCTCGACCGCCTGGTGCAGGCCGTCGGACCAGCGGCGCCCCTCCATCAGGCGGCCGGTGAAGTCGTCGACGATCACGACCTTCCCGTCCTTCACGACGTAGTCGCGGTCGCGCTGGTAGACGACGTGCGCGCGCAGCGCCGCCTCCATGTAGCGCGTGAGCCGGAAGTTCTCGGGCGAGTAGATGTTCTGCACGCCGAGCCCGCGCTCCAGCGCCTCGACCCCCTGCTCCGTGAGCGAGACCGTGCGGGTCTTCAGGTCGACCGTGAAGTGACGCTCGGGATCGAGCGTGGGGACGAGCCGCGCGAAGCGCGGATAGATGCTGATGTCGTCGGGAGCCGGGCCCGAGATGATGAGCGGCGTGCGCGCCTCGTCGATGAGCACGCTGTCGGCCTCGTCGACGATCGCGTAGTGGCGTCCGCGCTGCACGCGCAGCTCCTGGGCCGTCGCCATGTTGTCGCGCAGGTAGTCGAAGCCGTACTCGTTGTTCGTGCCGTAGACGATGTCGGCGCGGTACGCCTCGCGGCGCGGCACCTCAACCAGGCGCTCGTACGTCGAGCGGTCCGAGACCGGCTCGACGGAGAAGACGTACGCGGTGTCGTGCTGCAGCACGCCGATCGTGAGCCCGAGGTTCGCGAGCGCGGGGCCGTACCACTGCGCGTCTCGGCGGGCGAGGTAGTCGTTGACGGTGACGAGGTGCGCGCCCTGACCCTCGAGCGCGTTGAGGTAGAGCGCGATCGTCGCGACCAGCGTCTTGCCCTCACCGGTGCGCATCTCGGCGATCGACCCGCGGTGGAGCGTGACCGCCCCGAGCAGCTGCACGTCGTACGCGCGCTCCCCCGTCGCGCGCGCGATCGCCTCGCGGGCGACAGCGAACGCTTCCGGCAGCACGTCGTCGAGCGACTCCCCGCCGCGGATGCGCTCGCGGAAGGCCTCCGTGGAGGCGCGCAACTCCTCGTCGCTCTGCTCAGCCACCTCCGGACCGAGCGCGTTGATGCGGTCGACGAGCGGCTGCATCTTCTGCAGCACGCGCTCGTTGGAGTCGCCGCCGAGGATCTTCCTGAAGATGCCGACCATCTGGCGCGTCCGTTCGAGGGGCGGTGGGGGAGGCCCTCCTCCAGTCTAGGCGACGCGATCGGTGCGGTCGCGCCGGGGAAACCCCGCGCTCGCCCCGCCGGCCCCGGCCGTCGCGGGCTACCGGAACAGCGCCCCGACCGACCCGCCGGTGTGGATGCGGTACATCGCGTCGCCGATCAGCGGCGCCACCGACAGCACCGTCGTCGGGACCGACTTGAAGGTCCCGTGCACGAGCGGCAGCGTGTCCGTAAAGACCAGCTCGGAGAGCTCCGGCGAGTCCAGCACCTCGAACGCCGTCGCCGACATCACCGGGTGCACGCAGGCCACGGAGACCGAGCGCGCCCCGCGCGCATTCAGCAGCCGCACCGCCGACATCATCGTGCTGCCGGTGAGGATCTCGTCGTCGACGATCAGGCAGTCGTGGCCGTCCACGTCGCCGATCAGCCCCATCGCCTGCGTGCGCTCCTCGTTGCCGATGCGGCGCTTGTCGATCACCGCCAACTCAGCCCCCAGGCGCTGCGCGATGTTGCGCGCGCGCTTCGCGTCGCCCACGTCCGGCGCCACCACCACCGGCGACTCGTAGCCGACGTTGCGGAAGTAGTCCGCGATGAGCGGCAGCGCCGTCAGTTCGTCCACAGGGATGTTGAAGAAGCCCTGGATCTGGCCCGCGTGGAGGTCGATCGTCAGGACGCGGTCGGCGCCGGCCGTCTCGATGAAGTTCGCGACCAGGCGGGCGGTCACGGGGACGCGCGGCTGGTCCTTCTTGTCCGAGCGCCCGTAGGCGTAGTACGGGACCACCGCCGTGATGCGCCCGGCCGACGCCCGCTTGGCGGCGTCGATCATCACGAACAGCTCCATGAGCCGGGTGTTCACGGGGGAGACGATGGGCTGGATCAAGAAGACGTCGCGCTCGCGGATGTTGTCGAGGAAGCGGACGAACACCTCTTCGTTGGAGAACTGCGTGACCTCGCAGTCCCCGAGCGGCATCTCCAGGTGCTTGCAGACCGCCTCGGCGAGCGCCCGGTGGGCGTTGCCGCTGAAGACCGCCATCTCGCGGTAGACCTGCGGACCGAGCGGCGATCGGCTCACGGGTGCGGATGGTACCATCCGCTCCGGCCGCGAGCGCGCGGGCCTGCGGCGGCCCAGCGGGCGCCCCGAACATCGTACGCCGACGCCGGGCGCGCCCGGCACCATCCCCAGAGGAGGCCATCCGATGGACTTCACGTTCAGTGAGTCGGAAGAGCAGTTCCGCGCCGAGATCCGGCGCTTCCTCGCGGAGCACCTCCCGAGTGACTGGTCCGACCGCGCCTTCGTCGGCGAGGTCGACCAGAGCGAGCGCTCCGACCTGGCGCGCCTGGTGACGAAGGCGCTCGCCGACCGCCAGTGGCTGGCGATGGCCTGGCCGAAGGAGTACGGCGGGCTCGACGCCACGCACATGCAGCAGCTCATCTACAACGAGGAGACGAGCTACCACTCGATGCCGGGCGGCGGCGGCATGGGCGTCGCCTGGGTCGGGCCGGCGATCATGCTCTACGGCAACGACGAGCAGAAGGAGCGCTACATCCCCCGCATCACCTCGGGGGACGACATCTGGTGCACGCTCTACTCCGAGCCGAGCGCCGGCTCCGACCTCGCCTCGCTGCAGACCCGCGCGGTCCGCGACGGCGACGAGTACGTCATCAACGGGCAGAAGATCTGGACCTCCGGCGGGCACACCGCGAACATGGGCTGGCTCGCCGCCCGCACCGACCCGAACGCCCCGAAGCACCGCGGCATCTCGACGTTCGTCGTGCCGATGGACACGCCGGGCATCGCGGTGCGCCCGCTCGTGAACCTCGCCGGTGAACACAACTTCAACGAGGTCTACTTCGAGGACGTGCGCATCCCGGGGGAGAACCTCGTCGGCGTCGAGAACCGCGGCTGGTATCAGGTTGCGACGGCGCTCGACTTCGAGCGCTCCGGCGTGGGCGCGTACGCCTCGGGCAAGCGCAACCTCGAGCGGCTCGTGGGCGCCGTGAAGAGCGACCCCGCGCTCGGCGAGCGCAACCCGCGCGCGCGGTACGAGCTCGCCGACCGCTGGATCGAGCTGCAGGTCGGATTCAACATCGCCTACCGCATCCCGGTGCTGCAGGCGAAGGGCGTGATCCCGAACCACGAGGCGAGCGTCTCGAAGCTCTACGGATCCGAGCTGGCGCAGCGCATCGCGGGGACGGGAATGCACCTGCTCGGGCTCGAGGGGCAGGTCGTGCCGGGGTCGCCGCACGCCAAGCTCGGCGGCGCGTTCGCGCGCGCGTACATGAACGCGGCGAGCAGCACGATCGCCGCAGGCACCTCCGAGATCCAGCGCAACATCATCGCGCAGCGCGGGCTGGGGCTGCCGCGCGGGTAGCGCCGGGCGAGACACACGGCCGGCGGGCTGCCACCCGCCGCTGGCGTCCAGCGGCGAACGAGCGCCCGTCGGCCGATCACCCGAGCAGCTCCTCGTACACGGACAGCGTGCGCTCGTCGAAGCATGTGAACACCACGCGCTCGACCGACGGCGCCGCCTCCAGCGTCTCACGCACCGCGCGAACCGCGACCGGCGCCGCGCGGTCGACGGGGTAGCCGTAGATCCCGGTGCTGATGCTGGGGAACGCGATGCTGCGCGCCTCGACGCGAGCGGCCTCGCGGATCGCGTGCGCGTAGCACGACGCGAGCAGCGCCTCCTCGCCGCGGCCGCCACCCTCCCAAACGGGACCCACCGCGTGGATCACCCAGTGCGCGGGCAGCTGGTACCCGCGCGTCACGCGCACCTCCCCGGTGGGGCAGCCGCTGATGCGCCGGCACTCCTCGAGCAGCTCGGGACCGGCCGCGCGGTGGATCGCCCCGTCGACCCCGCCGCCGCCGAGCAGCGAGGCGTTCGCGGCGTTCACGATCGCGTCGACTGCGAGCCGGGTGATGTCGCCCAGGATCGCCTCGAGGAGCTGCCGCCGGGCATCGCTCATCAGGGGCACACCACCGCGGTCTGCCTCGCCGCCGGGCGCGCCGCCGCGCTCCGCCGGCGCGCCTCTAGCTCGTCGCCTGCAGTTCGCCGATCGCACGCCGCACGTGCGCGTCCTCGATGAACGGCGACCCCTCCGCCTCGCGAAACGCCGCCGCGCGCTGCAGGATGCGCGCGCGGTCGAACCCGCGCGGCGGCTCCGTCAGCCAGGCCGTGAGCAGCACGAGCGTCCCGTTCGGATCCTCGAGGAAGACGAGTCGCTCGTAGCCGCGCACGATCTGCTCCGAGCCGTGCAGCCCCGCGTTCGACATGTGGTGGAACATCTGGTCCATCTGCTCGCCGCTGACGCGGAACGTCAGGTACTGCATCGACCCCGCGCCGAGCGTCGCCTCGGCGAGCTTGATGCCCGGGTTGACCGGGCCGATCAGCAGCAGGAAGGTGTCGTTGCCCGCAGCGAGCAGCGCCTGCACCGACTCGCGGTCGTCGCGGTTCGGCTCCACGTACACGAGCTGCAGCCCGAGCTTGCGGTAGAACTCGAGCGACTCCTCGACGCTCTTCACGATCACCGCCGCGTAGCCGAGCCCGCTCGTCTGCACCGCCACGCACCTCTCACCGTCTCCCGGTTCGCGGGGAGCCTACGGCGGGCGCGCGTCGCCGGGAACCGCGCGACGGCGTCCCAGGCGAGGCGATTCATGAATGCTGCACCAACGATCGTGATGGCGGCCCGATGGTACGGTGAATCGACGCCCCGAAGGGAGGCAGCGCTATGGTGAACCGGCACGGCGCGGAGGCACCCCTGGATTCGATCGATGAGGAGGTCGCGCGAGTGAACGACACGGTTGCCGCGCCCACGACGACCGACGCCCCGGCCGAGATGCCGGCCGCGGAGGCGGCGAGCGCCGCCACGGCCACGCCGCAGTGGACCTGGTCGGGCGAGCAGCAGGACGAGCCGGCGCGCCGCCCCACGGCGATGAAGATGGTCGCCGGCGTCGGGGGCGCGCTCCTCGTCGCCGCCTGGGTCGGCGGGTTCCGCTTCGCCCGCTCTCGCCGCCGCCCGTCGCGCCGCCAGCGCGCGATGCGCGCGCTCCGGCAGCCGGTGG
>VGNK01000112.1 GCA_016866055.1 Chloroflexota bacterium
CGCCGGCGATCCCGTCCCCGCCAAGGTCGTTTGCATCGACGCGCCGCCGCCGGGTGCGACGGTGCCCGGCGCCGCCGGCGCGCGCGTGTGCGTGAGCGGCTTCGTCGCCGGCGCCTTCGAGCAGAACGTCGTGATCGAGGTACGCGACGACGCGGGGCGTCGCCTCGCGCTCGCGCCCGCGACGGCCTTCGGCGCCGACCTCGGGCTGTTCGCCACGCGCTGGGAGATCGAGATCCGGCTCGCCGACGACGCCGCCCACGCGACCGGGCGCGTCGTCGCCTACACGACGAGCCCGCGCGACGGGAGCATCGAGACGCGCGCCGAGGTCCCCGTACGCTTCGCTCGATGACGGCGACGCGCCGGTCGCGAGCGCGCCGCCGCGTCCGCCACCGCTAGTTCGCGGCGATCTTCATGATCAGCCAGGCGCCCTCAACCTTCTCCAGCGTGAACGTCCGCTGCGGCCCGCTGATCACCTGCTGGTTGACCTCGTTCACCTTCTCGAAGGGGATGATCCCGGAGGCCGCCGCCACGCCGGCCGCCGCGTCGGAGTAGTTGAACTTCACCACCACCGTCGCGGAGTCGCCCTCCGCCGTCGCCGAGACGACCGTGAAGCCCTTGTCCGGCGGGATCGGCAGCGACATGAACTCGCTGTAGATCTTGTCGAGCCGCTTGGTCGTCCCGAGCTGCGCGCCCGACTGCGGGTTCGCTCCGCCGACGACCACGCCCTCCGTCTGCTGCTTCAGCTCGCCGCCGAGGAGCCGGCGCATCTGCCCCGCCGTGATGTCGTCACGCTGCGGTCCGGAGGTCCGTTCCCAGCCCTCGATCCACTCCTTCACGGTGTCGCGCGCGCCGCCGCCACCCTCGCCGCCTCCGCCGCAGGCGGCGACGAGCAGGGCGGAGAGTGCGAGCGCCCCGACGAGCACCCCCGGGCTCCACGATCGAGGCTGGCGCATCCCTGTCACTCCGTCCGCGCGGCACCGGCGTCGCGACGACTCTAATGCACGGCTCTCCCGGCGTGAACGCGCGGCCGGCCACCGGCGCGCCCTCAGACGTCGCCGGCCGAGCCCGGCGCCTGCGAGGTCCGGCTGTCGCGCTCGTCGACGAGGCGGTCGGCGATCTGGAAGAGCGGCATCGCGCCGAGGTCGTCGCCGCTGCGGTCGCGCACTGACACGGCCTCCGCCTCCGCCTCGCGGTCGCCGACCACGAGCATGTACGGGAGCCGCTGCAGCTGCGCGCGGCGGATCTTGTTCCCCATCCGCTCGTTCGAGTCGTCCACCTCCACGCGCAGGCCGCGGCCGCGCAGCTCCCGCGCGACGTGCCACGCGTAGTCGTTGTGCCGGTCGGCGATCGGGATCACGACGGCCTGCACCGGCGCGAGCCAGAGCGGGAAGCGCCCCTCCGTGTGCTCGACGTAGACCCCGAGGAAGCGCTCGAGCGAGCCGAGGATCGCGCGATGCATCATCACCGGTCGGTGCGGCTCCCCGTCGGCGCCGATGTACTCGAGGCCGAAGCGGTCGGGCATCGCCATGTCGATCTGCAGCGTGCCGAGTTGCCAGGACCGCCCGAGCGCATCTCGGAAGTGGAACTCGACCTTCGGGGCGTAGAAGGCCGCCTCGCCGGGCGCGAGCGCATAGTCCCAGCCCGCTCGCCGCACCTCGTCCTGCAGCGTCCGCTCCGCGACGTCCCAGTCCTCGGGGTTGCCGATGAAGTGCTCGCCGCGCGTGGCGACCTTCACATCGACCTCCCCGAGGCCGAGGTCGCCGTAGATCTCGCGCACCATCGCGAACACGCGCTCGATCTCCTCGGGCATCTGCTCCGGCGTGCAGTAGATGTGCGCGTCGTCCTGCGAGAACGAGCGGACCCGCGTGAGCCCGTGCAGCACACCCGAGCGCTCGTTGCGGTGGAGGCGGGTGAACTCGGCGTAGCGGATCGGGAGGTCGCGGTACGAGTGGAGCGCCGCACGGTAGAGCCAGCAGTGCCCAGGGCAGTTCATCGGCTTGATGCCGATCTCCTCGTCCTCCTCGCCGCCCATCTTGTACATGTCGGGGAAGAGGTCGTAGTGCCCCGAGGTGCGGAAGATGTCGGTATTGAACAGCTGCGGGGTGATCACCTCCTGGTAGCCGTACTTCGGGTAGAGCCCGCGCACGTAGTCGACGAGCTCGTTGTAGAGGAGCGCGCCGCGCGGGTGGAAGAACGGCGAGCCGGGCGAGATCGGGTCGAGGTGGAACAGGCCGAGCTCGCGCCCGAGCCGGCGGTGGTCGCGACGCTCGGCCTGCTCGCGCGCCTTGAGGTAGGCGGCGAGCTCCGGCTCGGTGCGGAATAGGGCGCCATAGATCCGCTGGAGCATCGGCCTGCGCTCGTCGCCCCGCCAGTAGGCACCGGCGACGTGGGTGAGCTTGAAGCTGCCGACCTGTCCCGTGCGCTGCGTGTGCCCGCCGCGGCAAAGGTCGTGGAAGCCTCCGTGCTGGAAGTGGCCGACGGTGGGCTCCTCGATCTCATCGATCAGCTCGAGCTTGTACGGCTGGTCGCGGAAGAGCTCGCGCGCGCGGGCCTTCGGGATCCACTCGCCGTGGATCGGGTGGTCGGCCGCGACGCTCTCGCGCATACGCGCCTCGATGCCCTCGAGGTCGTTGGGGGTGAGGGTGCGCGGGAGGTCGAAGTCGTAGTAGAAGCCGTGCTCGATCGGGGGGCCGATCGCGTACTTGGCCTCGGGGAAGAGGTCGAGTACGGCCTCCGCGAGCACGTGGGCGGCGGAGTGCCGCATGCGGAAGAGCTGCTCCTCGCGCGGGACGGTCTCGAGCGCGACGTCGTCGTCCCGTCGCGGTTCGGCCTGTTCGTTCATCGCTCGCTCCTCGCCTGCGCCGATGCGCGGTGGCCTCCTGAACGCCAAGCGCGCCTCCGTCCATCGGGACGAGAGGCGCGCTCACGTGGTTCCACCCGAGTTCTCCCGCCGCACGGTGGCGCGAGCGGGACTCGTTCGCCCGTAACGGGGGCGTGGCGCCGCGGGTTCGCCCGCGGGCTCGGGGGTGGTGTCCTCGCCGTGGCCGGCGCCGGGGCTTGCAGCCGTGACCCCGGCTCTCTGCGGGCCGCCTTCCGGCGGGACGTGTCCCCGTCCTCGCTCGTATCGCGCGGCGCTGGGAGGCGCCGCGGCGGGAGCCGATCATACTACCGGCGGCGCGGGGCGGCCTCCGACGGGCGGGGCGCGGTCAGCGGAGGATCGGTGGTGGGCGGTAGTGGATTCGAACCACTGACCTCAGCGATGTCAACGCTGCGCTCTAACCAACTGAGCTAACCGCCCGCGCGGGCGCCGCGGGGCGCGCTCGCAAGCCTACGGCGCGTCGCTGCGGAGAGCAAAGGCGGAGGAGCGCCGAGGCCGTCCGTCCACGCGGGAGAAGCGCCGCAGGGCGCGCGCTATCCATTTCGTTGACACTCGATCGGGTGGTTGCTACCGTCGCGCCGGGCCTCTAGCTCAATGGCAGAGCAGCTGACTCTTAATCAGCCGGTTCGGGGTTCGACTCCCCGGGGGCTCACCAACACGAACCACCGCGACGAGGCGCCGTGGGGAAGTGTCGGAACTGGCAGACGAGCGTGATTTAGGATCACGTGCCGAGAGGCGTAGGAGTTCGAGTCTCCTCTTCCCCACCAGCAAACGCATCAGCACGTCACGCACCGTTGCAGGCAGGTCTCGGTGGCGGGCATGGTTCGCGTCGAAGAACGTGAGGGGGGTCCATGGCGAAGCTGCTTGAAGTGAAGAACCTCCGTACCTACTTCTACACGGAGGAGGGCGTCGTCCGCGCGGTGGACGGCGTCACGTGGGATCTCTCCGAGGGCGAGACGCTCGGCCTCGCGGGCGAGTCCGGATGCGGCAAGTCGGTCTCGGCGATGTCGATCCTGCGGCTCATCCCGAATCCGCCGGGCCGCATCGTCGACGGCGAGATCCTCTTCGAGAACAAGGACCTCCTGAAGATCAACGACGCGGAGATGCGGAGCATCCGCGGCAACCGCATCGCGATGGTCTTCCAGGAGCCGATGACCTCGCTCAACCCGGTGCTCACCATCGGGCAGCAGATCAAGGAGGGGATCACCCTCCACCTCAGGCTGGAGGGCGAGGAGGCGACGGCCCGCGCCGTCGAGCTCCTCGAGATGGTGGGCATCCCCGAGGCCACGAGCCGCCTGAACGACTACCCCCACCAGTTCTCGGGCGGCATGCGACAGCGCGTGATGATCGCGATGGCGCTCTCCTGCAACCCGAAGCTCCTGATCGCCGACGAGCCGACGACCGCGCTCGACGTCACGATCCAGGCGCAGATCCTCGAGATCATGGCGCGGCTGTCTTCCGAGCTCGGCACCGCCGTCCTGATCATCACCCACAACCTCGGCGTGCTGGCGCGCTACGCGGACCGCGTGAACGTGATGTACGCCGGGAAGATCGTCGAGTCCGGCTCGGCGGTCGACATCTTCAAGCACGCCCGGCACCCCTATACGGTCGGCCTGCTGCACTCGGTGCCCCGCCTCGACGAGACGGAGCACGTGCGGCTGGCGACGATCGAGGGGCAGCCGCCGATGCTGATCCAGCCCATCCCCGGCTGCTCGTTCGAGCCGCGCTGTGAATGGGCGATCGACAAGTGCCGCAACGAGCCGCCGCCGCTCGAGGAGAAGACCCCGAACCACACGGCGGCCTGCTGGCGCAACCCGCTCACGGACGAGCGCACCCGCGTGCCCGCCGACATGGCGGCGAGCGGCACGGCGCCGGCCGCAGCCACCTCCTAGCCCAGGGGAAGACACACGATGACGACGGACACTGCGACCGCTGCTCGAGCGACCACCGCGCAGGGGGAGAACCTCGTCGAGGTCCGCGACCTCAAGATGTACTTCCCCGTGACCGCCGGGCTCTTCGTTCAGCGCAAGATCGCCGACGTGCGGGCGGTCGACGGGCTCACGTTCAGCGTCCGCCGGCGCGAGACGCTCGGCCTCGTGGGCGAGTCCGGCTGCGGCAAGTCGACCACCGGCCGCGCGATCCTGCAGCTTCACCGGCCGACCGCCGGCACCGTCAACTTCGACGGCACCGAGCTGACGACGCTCAAGGGCTCCGATCTCCGGCGCTTCCGCCGGAAGATGCAGATGATCTTCCAGGATCCGTTCTCGAGCCTGAACCCGCGCATGAACGTCGGACAGATCGTCGGCGAGCCGATGGCGATCCACGGCCTCTACAAGGGCCAGGCGCGCCGAGACCGCGTCGAGTACATCCTGAACGCCGTGGGCCTCAACCCGCTCTTCGCCAAGCGCTACCCGCACGAGTTCTCGGGCGGCCAGCGCCAGCGCATCGGGATCGCGCGGTCCCTCGCGGTCGAGCCGGACTTCATCGTGTGCGACGAGCCGGTTTCCGCGCTGGACGTATCGATCCAGGCGCAGATCATCAACCTGCTCGAGGACCTGCAGGACGAGTTCGGCCTCACCTATCTCTTCATCGCGCACGACCTCGCGGTCGTCCGCCACATCTCGGACCGCGTCGCGGTCATGTACCTCGGCAAGATCATGGAGGTCGCGAGCTCGATCGAGCTCTACCAGAACCCGCTGCACCCGTACACGAAGGCGCTCCTCTCCGCGGTCCCGATCACGGACCCCGAGGTGGAGCGCAAGCGCGAGCGCATCATCCTCACCGGCGACGTGCCGTCCCCGCTGCGGCCGCCCCCGGGCTGCGTGTTCAATACGCGCTGCCCGATCGCCGTGGACGAGTGCCGCGAGCGCGTGCCGGAGTTCCGCGAGGTCCAGACGAACCACTGGGTGGCCTGCCACCGCGTCTAGCGATCGACCCCAGCGACCGAGCACGAGGCCCGCCCGCCCGGCGGGCCTCGTGCTTGACGGCGCCGTCCGCCGCGTCCGTAGGCCGACCGGCCGATAGGATGAATGGGTGCAGCCAGAACGCATCCGCAACTTCTCGATCATCGCGCACATCGACCACGGCAAGTCGACGCTCGCCGACCGCATGCTCGTGCGCACCGGCGCCATCTCGCTGCGCGAGATGCGCGAGCAGGTGCTCGACTCGATGGACCTCGAGCGCGAGAAGGGGATCACGATCAAGGCGCACGTCGTGCGCATGGAGTACGACGCCGCCGACGGGCAGCGCTATGAGCTGAACCTCATCGACACCCCCGGGCACGTGGACTTCGCCTACGAGGTCTCGCGCGCGCTCGCGGCCTGCGACGGAGCGATCCTGGTCGTCGACGCCACCCAGGGGATCCAGGCGCAGACGCTCGCGAACGTCTACATGGCGCTCGAAATGGACCTGCAGCTGATCCCCGTCGTGAACAAGATCGACCTCCCCTCAGCAGAGCCCGCGCGTGTCGCGCAGGAGCTGACCGATGTGATCGGGTTCAGCCACGACGAGGTGATCTTCGCCTCGGCGAAGACCGGCGAGGGGGTCGAGGAGATCCTGCAGGCGATCGTCGAGCGCATCCCGGCACCGCGGGGGCGGCCCGAGGCGCCGCTGCGCGCGCTCGTCTTCGATGCGAAGTACGACTCGTTCAAGGGCGTGCTCGCGTACGTGCGCGTGGTCGACGGGAGGGTCGATGGGACGGCCCCGCTCCGGCTGGTGCAGCAGCGGCAGCGCTTCGAGCCGATCGAGATTGGGTTCTTCCGCCCGGAGCCGCAGGTCACCGGCCAGCTCGAAACGGGCGAGGTCGGCTACGTCGCCACCGGGCTGAAGGGCGTGCAGCAGACGCGCGTCGGCGACACCGTGACGCTCGACCGCGGCGGCGCGACCGAGGCGCTGCCGGGCTACCGGCCGGCGAAGCCGATGGTGTTCGCCGGCATCTACCCCACGGATCCGGACGCCTACGCCGAACTGCGCGACGCGCTCGAGCGGCTCTCGTTGAATGACGCCTCGCTGCAGTGGCAGCCCGAGACCTCGCTCGCGCTCGGCTTCGGTTTCCGCTGCGGGTTCCTCGGCCTGCTGCACATGGAGATCGTGCAGGAGCGACTGGAGCGCGAGTTCGAGATGGACCTGGTTGCGACCGCGCCGTCGGTCGAGTACGAGGTCACGCGCACCGACGGTGTCGAGATCGTGATCGACTCGCCCGCCGAGCTCCCGCCGTCGAACGACATTGCCGAGGTCCGCGAGCCGTGGGTCGCGGTCTCCATCACGATGCCGGCTCGGTTCATCGGCACGGTGATGGGGCTCGTGAGCGACCACCGCGGCGAGTTCGATCACGTCGAGTACCTCGATCACGCCGAGGACGAAGGCGACTCGCGTGTGCTGGCGCGCTACCGACTGCCACTCAGCGAGATCCTCGTGGAATTCTACGACCAGCTGAAGTCGCGCACCTCGGGCTACGCGGCGATGGACTACCACCTCGAGGAGTACCGGCCGGCGAGGGTCTCGCGACTCGACATCCTCGTGAACGGCGACCTCGTCGACGCGCTCTCTGCGATCGTGCCGACCGAGGACGCGCCGGCCCGCGGCCGCAAGCTCGTCTCTTCGCTGCGGGAGCTGATCCCACGGCAGATGTTCGACGTGCCGATCCAGGCGGCGCTCGGCGGTCGCATCGTCGCGCGCGAGACGGTGCGCGCGATGCGCAAGAACGTACTCGCGAAGTGCTACGGCGGCGACGTCACGCGCAAGCGCAAGCTGCTCGAGAAGCAGAAGGCGGGCAAGAAGCGGATGAAGATGCTCGGCTCGGTCGAGGTCCCGCAGGAGGCCTTCATGGCGGTGCTCAAGCTCCGCGAATAGGCAGGCCCCGCCGACGCCGTTCGCCCGCCGCGGGTTCGGGCAGCCAGAACTCGCCGAACGTGTCGTGCAGGTCGCGCCGCAGGAGTTCCGTGAGCGTCTCGCGACGGAGCGCGCCCGCGCGGAGGCCGTGACGGGTCTGCAACTCGCACAGGGCGCGCGGCCCGTGGCGGAAGAACGCCTCGGCGGTGGGGTGGTCGCGGGCCACGCTGCGCTGGACGAACGGAGCCCGCCAGCGCGCCGCTCGCTCGAGCGCCGGGAGCAGGCGCGCGCTCCGGCCCGAAAGGAACGCGTGGAGCGCCGGGCGGAGCCCCGGCTCGAGCCCGACGGCGAAGTGCTCGGGCGCCGCGCGGGAGATCCGCGCCGGCACGTGCCCGCCCGCCGCGGCGCCTCGGTCCGCCCCCCACAGCA
>VGNK01000113.1 GCA_016866055.1 Chloroflexota bacterium
GCGCGCTTCGCGACGGCGGGGTCGCGCCGCGCGCACGACGGCGCGCTCGCGCAGGCGCTCGGCGCGCTGTTCGCGACGCGCCCGGCGGCGGAGTGGGAGCGGGAGTTGATCCCCGCGGGCGTGGGGTGCGTGGAGGCGACCACGCAGAACGCGGGGACGTTCTTCGCGGGCGACGAGCACATGCGAGCGAACGGCTTCGCGGTCGAGGCCGATCACCCGCTCTGGGGCCGCTACCAGCGCTGGGGGCCGATGATGACGTTCTCGGGGACGCCGGGGCGCTACGGCCCCGGCGTGCTCGCGGGCCAGCACACCGACGCGCTGCTCGCGGAGCTCGGCTGCACGGAGGCCGAGATCGCCGATCTGCGACGCGACGGCGTCGTCGACAGCGCGGCGCCGATGGATCTCGCGGCCGCGCGCGCGTGAGGCGGCGCGTCGGACCGCGCGCGGTCGCGGGCGTGCTGCTGCTCGCGGTCGCCTCGGCGCTCGCCCGGCGTGGCAGGGTCGAGCGCGAGCGAGCGCTTCCCGGTGTCGAGCGCGAGGTGGTAGCCGCCGCGGTCGCGGTGGGGAACGTCGCCGGGGAAGGGCGGGAGGCGGCGCAGATCGCCGCCGTCGAGCGGCTCGACCTTGAGCACCTCGGCGCCGAAGTCGGAGAGCGGCTTCGTCGCGGCGGCGACGGCGAGGGTGCCGCCCACCTCCACGACGCGGGTGCCGGCGAACGGTCGCGCCACGGCCGCACCTCGCCTTGTGCGCGCGGAGGTTTCGCGGAAAGCGCCGCGTCTGTCAGTCGCCGACGCCCGCGGCGCCGTGGATCGCGGGTCGCGCCGGTGCGTGGGCGCGCGCGGTGCCGCCCGGACGTCCGCCCGTTGAGAGGGTCGCCGCGTTCGGCTATACGTGGCGCGCGCGCGCGGCCGGGTGGTCGCCACGCGAGCCGCGAGGAGGCGCCGATGGTCCGCGCGATCGACATCCACGTCCACATCCCGACGCCGCCCGAGTACCAGAGCCAGCGCCAGCGCGAGAGCTCCGGCGCGATGTCGCGCTACTTCGGCGCGCGCGCCGCCGAGCAGCGCCCGATGGACTCCGACCAGCTCGCCGACCACTACGCCGAGCTCGACATGGTCGCGGTCCTGCTCACCGTCGACGCCGAGACCGTCTCCGGCAACCCGCCGCTCCCGATGCGCCACATCGCCGACGTCGTGAAGAAGCACCCCGACCGCTTCATCGGCTTCGGCGCCGTCGACCCCCACAAGGGAAAGATGGCCGTGCAGCAGCTCAACGAGATCCACGGCCTCGGGCTGAAGGGGCTGAAGTTCCACGCGGGGTCGCAGCGCTTCTTCGCGAACGACCCGAAGTACTACCCGCTCTGGGAGCGCTGCCAGGAGCTCGGGCTCGTCTGCCTCTTCCACTCCGGCACCACGGGCGTCGGCGCCGGCACGCCGGGCGGCGGCGGGATCAAGCTCGAGTACATGAAGCCGGTGCCGTACATCGACGACGTCGCGGCGGACTTCCCCGACCTCAAGATCATCATGGCGCACCCCTCCTTCCCGTGGGACAAGGAGGGGCTCGCGATCATCCGCCACAAGCCCAACGTCTACATGGACCTGAGCGGCTGGTCGCCGCTCTACTTCGACCCGCTGGTTGTGCAGTACGCGAAGACGATCGCGCAGGACAAGATCCTGTACGGCTCGGACTGGCCGGTGGTGACGCCCGAACGGTGGCTTCGCGACTGGGCGACCTACGAGGTGGACCCGGCGGTGAACCGCAAGATCATGCGCGACAACGCGGCGACGCTGCTGGGTCGCAAGGACCTGATCACCGAGTAGCCGGCCGCGGTCACGCACCGCTGCACGCTCCTTCACGAGCGGCGGGAACGAACGATGCCCACCGAGGTCACGGTGCGGAAGCTCGGCTCCGAGGACATCCGGCTGATCGCGCTCATCGATCGGTCTGAGCACGTCGACGTCGAGTACACGGTCGCGGGCGGTCGCCTCGTCACGCGGCCGGTCACGATGACCGAGATCCCGCCCTGGGACCCGGCGGGGAGCGGTCCGCACAGCGTCGCCGCGCGCGTGGCGTTCTGTGCGCCGATCGCGGCGGGCGGAGCGGCGGTGCCCGCGTCCGACGGCGAGCGGCTGCTCGGCCTCGCGGTGGTCGACGGCGCGTTCGAGCCGGGGCTGGCGCGGCTCGCGTTCCTCCACGTCGGCGGGCCGCACCGCCGCCGCGGCGCCGCGTCCGCGCTCGGGGATGCCGCCGTCGAGGTGGCAACCGCGTCCGGCACGGAGGCGATGTACGTGTCGGCGACGCCGACCGGGTCGGCGGTCGGCTTCTACCTCAGCCGCGACTGCGCGCTCGCGGATCCGGTCCATCCCGACCTCTATGCTCGCGAGCCCGACGACATCCACCTCGTGTGCCGGCTCGGCCAGAGCCGTCCCGAGGCGAGTCGCGGTGAGCGCTCGTGAGTCCAGCGGCGGGACGGCGAGCCGCGAGGGAAGGCAGGTCGCGCGCGCTCCGCGGCGGCGGCGAAGGGCGGGGGCGCCGCGGGCCCTCGCGGGGAGGGGCGCGCGGGATGCGCATGATCCGGGACTGACGCTCCGCGCAGGAGGAGGAGGTGGACGATGGCAGGCGAGATGCTCGAGGGGAAGGTCGCGATCGTCACCGGCGCGAGCCGCGGGGTGGGCGAGTACATCGCCCGGCACCTCGCGCGCGACGGCGCGAAGGTCGTCGTCGCCGCGCGCACCGAGGAGGTGCAGGACAAGCGGCTGCCGGGGACGATCCACTCCGTGGCGCAGTCGATCCGCGACGCGGGCGGCGAGGCGCTCGCGGTGCCGACGAACATGCGCGATCCCGAGAGCATCAAGGCGTGCGTGGAGCGCACCGTCGCGGAGCTCGGCCGGCTCGACATCGTCGTGAACAACGCGGCGATCCTCGTGCCGGGCGACATCGAGACCGTGCAGGAGCGACACATCGAGTTGATGTGGCAGGTCGACCTGCGCGGCCCCGTGCTGATGTGCAAGGCGGCGGTGCCGCACATGAAGGGGAGCGGCGGCCACCTGATCAACGTCTCGTCGGGGGTCGCGATCTTCCCGGGCCCGGGGCCGTACGAGGACACCGGGCGCGGGGGGCTCTTCTACGGGATGGTGAAGGCGGGGCTCGAGCGGTTCACGCAGGGGCTCGCGATGCAGCTCCAGCCGTACCGCATCGCGGCGAACGTGCTCTCGCTCGGCTACCTCATCCGCACGCCCGGCAACGTCTGGGCGGAGAACGACCCGCAGAACCCGAACCTCGACTTCGAGGACGCGGACTGGATGGGGAAGGCGGCGGTCTGGATCAGCCGGCAGCCGGCGGAGTACACCGGGCACATCGTCTTCGATCACAAGATGCGCTACTGGCTGGAGGACATCCCCTGAGCCGTGGGCGGACGGGTGGGATGAGCGCCGCCGCGAGGCGGGGAGGGTGAGGGGCCCGTGATCGACAGGCAGTTCATCGCGAAGCCATCCGAGATCGGCCTCGACGAGGGCCGGCTGCAGCGGCTCTACGACTTCGTCGAGGGGGAGGTGCGCGCCGGGCTCCCGAGCGCGCAGGTGGCGGTCGGGCGGCGCGGGCGGCTCGCCGGCGTGCGAACGTTCGGCACGGCGACGCGCGGCGGGCTGACCGGCCCCGCCACCGACGACACGCTCTACTGCATCTACTCGTCGACGAAGGGGATCGTCGGCGTGGCGGTGTGGGGGTTGATCGAAGACGGCGGGCTGCGCATCGAGGAACGCGTCGCCGACATCATCCCGGAGTTCGCCGGCAAGGAGAAAGACGGGATCACGGTCGAGCAGGTGATGCTCCACATCGGCGGCTTCCCCTACGCGCCGATGCACCCTGACCTCTGGGAGTCGCGCGAGAAGCGGCTCGAGCGCATCAAGTACTGGCGCATCACGTGGCAGCCGGGGAGCCGCTTCGAGTACCACGCGACCGCGGCGCACTGGATCCTCGCCGAGCTGATCACGCGGCGCACGGGGCTCGACTTCCGCGACTACGTGCGCCGGCGCATCACCGAGCCGATGGGCGTGCCCGAGCTGTTCGTCGGCCTCCCCGACGAGTTCCATGCGCGCGCGGCGGACGTGGAGTACGTCGGCGACCCGGTCGCGCCCGAGGGCGGGTGGAAGGAGACGAACCCCGACACCGTGCTGCACTTCAACCTCCCGTCGCAGCGCCGCGCCGGCGCGCCGGGGGCGGGGGCGTTCGCGGGGGCGGGGGAGCTCGCGCTCTTCTACCAGCGGCTCGTCTCGGTGAACGAGTCGGGCGCGCACGCGCCGCTGCGGCCCGAGACGATCGAGATGGCGACGACCGTCCGCACGAAGGACCACCACGTCGACGAGCTGAGCGGGCTCCCCGTGAACCGCGCGCTCGCGGTGGTGGTGGCGGGCGACCACCCGCTCGAGCGCGGCTTCGGAGCGCACGGCTCCTCGCGCGCGTTCGGCCACGGCGGCGCCGGCGGCCAGATCGCGTGGGGGGACCCGGAGACGGGCCTCTCGGTGGGCTTCGTCACGAACGGCTTCGTGGACAACGAGCGCATCCGCGACCGCGGCCGCGCGATCTCGACGCTCGCGGCGGAGGCGCTGGTGTAGGGCGTTCCGGGGCTCGCCGAGAACGCCCCCCCCGCTTGCGTTGCGCAGCCCGCCGCGCCCCCGGTAGCGTGCGCGCCATGCCGCTCGCCGAGTCCATCCCCGCCCCCGCGCTCCTCGACGCGCTGCGCGCCGCCGGCGTCACCGACGTCGTCGCCGTGCCGGACACCCACCAGCGCACGCTGATCGAACTGCTGCAGGCCGACCCCGACATCCGCTTCATCCAGACCACCACCGAGGACGAGGCGATCGCGCTCGCCGCCGGCCTCGTCGTCGGCGGCCGCCGGCCGCTCGTGCAGATCCAGCACGCCGGCATGTACGCGAGCGTCAACAACCTGCGCGGCGTCGCCATCGACGGCGGCTTCCCGCTCGTGCTGCTGATCGGGCTGCTCGGCCGCGACCCGCGCAAGCCGCCGCGCGAGAACTTCGACTCGATGGTGCGCTACGCCGAGCCGCTGCTCGACGCGCTCGAGGTCCCGCACGTCCTGCTCGACGGGCCCGCCGACCTGCCGCGTCTCGCCGAGGCCGCGCGGCTCGCCGCGGCGCGCTCGGGCCCGGTCGCCGTCTTCGTCGGCATGACGACCGCCTAGGCGATGGAGGGAGCGCGCGTGACCGCCTCGACCTCGCGCATGTCGCTCGACTCCGCGCTCACGGCGCTCGCGCGGCGTCGAGCGGAGCAGGTCGTCGTCTCCACGATGACCGCGCTCGCCCCTTGGCGCGAGCGCGCCGGCACCGACCGCGACCTCGTCTGCGTGGGGTTCATGGGCGGCGCCTCGTCGCTCGGGCTCGGCGTCGCGCTCGCGCGCCCCGACGTGCCGGTCTGGATCATCGACGGCGACGGCTCGCTCGCGATGCAGCTCGGCTCGCTGATCACGATCGCGCACGCCGCGCCGCGGCGCTTCCTGCATGTCGTCATGCACAACGGCGTCTACGACACGAGCGGCGCGCAGCCGCTCCCCGCCGAGGGCGCGGTCTCCTTCGCCGGCCTCGCCGGGGCCGCCGGCTACGCGCGCGCCGTCCGCTTCGACAACGCCGAGTCCTTCGACGCCGCGCTCGACGAGCTGCTCGAGGTGGACGGGCCCGTGCTCGCGGAGCTGATGACGGAGGCGACCGGCGCGGCCTACCGCGTCAACCCGCCCCCGGACGCGAAGCCGACGCCGGTGCTCGCGCAGACGTGGCCGCGGGTGGCGAGGGCGCTGGCTTAGGGGAACCACAGCGGGGCCGTCTCGCTTCCGAGCGGCCGCCCGGACCCGAGGTCGCCGACGTCAGTATCGCGACGTCCCTTCCGTCGATCAGTTCGGCAGGGGAGGGAACCGACTGCGCCACACCTCGCGCGACGCGATCGGCCGTCCGCGCGGCGACGGCGGCATCGAGCACGTCGTCGGGTGCGGCATTTCCCCGGCGGGGCCCACGTCGTCCGGGATCACGAGCCCTGTATCCGCCAGCAGCCTGCGGCGCTCGGCAACGCCGTGCCAGCTCTGCTTCGGTGCCAGCGTCCGCGAACCCCCGAGGGCCCAGAACGACACCTCGGGATGTACCTCGACCACTCGCGCATCGCCCCTCGCGACGGGTTCGATCTCGAGGATCTTCGAGGCGAGCGCGAAGCTCTGCCTGCTCAGGCCTCGCCCGGTAAGGGCTCGCGTACGGCGGTTCGCCTGCGCGTAGTTGGGCTGCCTGAGGACGTCGAGCGGCGGGATCGGGAAGTCCGCCCTTCCACGACGGCCCGGCAGCCTCCGAGCCTGGTCGTCGGCACGCCTCGTGGCCGACAGTGGGACGCCGATGGGCACGTCTACGGCGACCACGGCCGCGTCAGCGTACGCGGTCAGTCCTGCTCCGAACGTCTCGGCGTGCTCAACCGACTCGAGACGCCCGCTTCGGGCCGCGACGAAGATCCAACCGGATCGGCACCCATCCACCCCAACGACCAGGCATGAGCCCGTCACGTTCGTCGACCCCTCTCCCCCGTCCTCGCTGCTCTCGGCACACGGCGGGGAGCGTGCTAGGGCACCGTCACCCGGAACGCGTACACCCCCGTCTCCATGTCCGACACGAACACCCGCCCGCGCGCCACGTGCACGCTCCACGCGCCCTGCAGCACGTCCGCCTCGCGGCTCGCCGGCACCGTGTCGAAGTGCGCCACCTCGCGCGGGCGCGCGGGGTCGCGGAGGTCCACCGCCCGCAGCCCGTCGATGTAGTACGCCACGTACGCGATCCCGTCGTGCACCTCGACGTCGTGCACGGAGATCCCCTTCCGCGTGCTGAAGCGCGACACCACCCGCGGCCGCGCGAGGTCCGTCACGTCGATCACGGTCATCCCCTGGTCCGGGCCCTCGTCGTTGTGCGCGTAGTAGTGGCGGCCGCCGGCCCCGAACGCCCACCCCGAGTGGCTGAAGATCCCCTCCCACGTAATCGACCCGAGCGTGCGGATCGCGGCGGGGTCGCTGACGTCGAGCACGAGGAAGCCGTTCAGCATCGCGTGCACGTAGGCGATGCGCCGGCCGTCGCGCACGACGACGTGCACGTCGTGCACGCCCTCGGAGAACGTCGAGCCGGTCGGGAGCTGGAAGCGGCCGGCCTCGCGCGGCGCGATGGGGTCTGCGACGTCGATCAGCCGCAGGTCGGTCTGCTCGTACGAGGTGTTGATCGCGACGAGCAGCGGCGCGTCCGGCGCCAGGTACATGTTGTGCACGTTCACGAACGGCACCGGCGCGGATCCGTGCGGCACGGCGTACTGGCCGAGGAAGCGCGGGCTCGCGCGATCGCGGATGTCGAAGATCAGCACGCCGCGCGCGTCGGTGCCGAGGTAGAGCGTTCCGTCGCGGGTCTTCGCGTCGGTGATGCCGTTCCCGTAGCCGGGCGCCGCGAAGCCCACGCGCGCGTCGACGCGGCCGCGCACCGCGCCGGTCTCGGCGTCGAGCAGCTCGATCCACCCCGAGCTGTGGGTCGCGATCACGACGTCGCCGTCGGACCAGACGTCGCCGTGCGAGCCGAGGTCGCGCGCCTCGTGGTGCCAGAGCAGCGTGACGTTCGGCGAGGCCTGCGGCTCGTCGCGCACCCAGGCGCGCGTGACGGTCGCCTGGCCCCCGCCGCCGCGCACGACGAGCCGCGCCTCCTCGCCCGCGCCGACGTCGGGGAGGGACAGCGCGAAGTCGGGCCAGGCGGGGTTCGGCCCGCAGGATCCCAGGCGGATCCCCGCGGCTTCGCGGGTCGGGGTGCACTCGAACGGGCGCCCGCCGAGCGGCCCGCTCTCGAAGCGCCACGGGTCGCGCGCGGGGTCGGCGCCGGGGGTGATGCGCAGCGCGAACCAGAGCCCGCCGGGCTGCGGCGACGGCCCCACCCAGAGCGCGCCCTCGCCGCCCGCGAGGGGGCCGGGCGGCCGTGCGGGCGGGGGCGTCGGGGCGGGCGGCCGTGCGGGCGAGGGCGTCGGGGCGGGCGGCGGGGCGGGGGCGGGGGTGGGGGCGGGGGTGGCGGTCGCGGGACGCGGCGTCG
>VGNK01000114.1 GCA_016866055.1 Chloroflexota bacterium
GACCGCGGCCCGCGTCCGGACTCCGGCGGGGGTGACCGCGGAGGCGATCACGGCCCGCGCCCGGACTCCGGCGGCGGCGATCGGGGTGGCGGGTCGCGCGGCGGCGGGCGGCGCTGGTAGCGCAGCCCGGCGAGCCGGCGAACGAGCGACAGCCCGGCGTACGCCGGGCTGTTTCGTCCCCGCCGCGGCGTATCCTCGCCGCATGCTGCTGGGCGGCGACGACCTCCTGACCAGCCCGTACGCGACGACGCCACCGCGCATCGCCGATGAGATCGCGGACGCGCTGCGGGCGGTGCCTGCGGTGTGCGCGATCGCGCGCTACGGCTCGCTCGCGCAGGGGCGCCACGACGGGCTTTCGGACAGCGACCTGCTCGTCGCGCACGAGGGTGGCCCCGCCGCCGCCCGGGCGTGTGCCGAGGCGATCCGCGCGGCGAAGCCCGTTCGCTACTACCAGCCGTCATCGGACGCGCCGCCGCCCGCCGGGCGCTACTGGTTCGACGGCGAGTCCCCCCTCCACCAGCTCAATGCGGGCTTTCACGCGCCGGCCGACTACAAGCGCATGCTCGCGGACGGGACGCGCGCGGGCCACGCGCTCGTTTCGCGCGAGATCTGGCGGCGCACCACGGCGGCGCCGGCGGCGTCGCCGATCGCACGGAGCGCGCGGCCGACCGCCCCGGTGGCGGCGCCGGGACAGCATCGCGAGTCGCACGACCGCTACGTGGACTTCTTCGGGATCGCGAAGCGCTACCTCCGCGGTGAGTGCGCTCGCGACGAGTACGCCGCGGCGTGGAAGGAGTTCCTCGCGCGCACGCGCGGGGTGCGAATGGACGCGCGAAGCGCCGCGGGGCGAATCGGCGAGCTGATCCAGGAGTGTTGGCAGGTACGCGCGGCGAGCGATCGCGCGGAGCGGGGAGGCTGACGATGACGCGGGTCGTGGTGAGCGGCACCGGGCAGATGGGGACGCTGGTGCTGCACACGCTCGAGGCTGAGCCCGGGATCGAGCCGGTGGGCGTGGTCGAGCCGCAGCACCCGGAGGGCGAGGCCGCGGGCGCCGCGGGCGCCGCCTATCCGATGTCGCCGGATCCGATGGTGCTCTTCGAGCGCGTCAAGCCCGAGGTCGTGGTCGACTTCACGAACGCCGCGTTCACGCCGAAGCTCGCGGATGCCGTGCTCGCGCACGGGGTGCGGCCGGTGATCGGCACCTCGGGGGTCGACGAGGGGACCGTGACGCGCCTCCGCGAGGGCCTCGGGCGGCGCAAGCTCGGCGGCGTGGTCGTGCCGAACTTCGCGATCGGTGCGGTGCTGCTGATGCACCTGACGACGATCGCGGCGCGCTATTTCGACTCGGCGGAGATCATCGAGCTCCACCACGACCGCAAGGTCGACGCGCCGAGCGGCACCGCGCTCGCCACCGCGCGGATGATGCGGTCGGCGCGCGGGCGCGACTTCGAGCACAACGTGCCGAGCACGACGCACATCGCCGGGACGCGCGGCGGCACGGACGGGGGCATCCCGATCCACTCCGTGCGCCTGCCCGGCTTCGTCGCGCACCAGGAGGTGATCTTCGGCGGGGTCGGGCAGACGCTCGTGCTCCGACACGACTCGACGGGCCGCGACTCGTTCATGCCGGGGGTCGTGCTCGCCGTGCGCGAGGTGCTCAAGCGCGAGGGGCTCGCCGTCGGGCTCGACGAGCTGATCGGGCTGCGTTAGGGGGCGCCCGATCCGGCGCCGCGCAGGATTGGCCCGGCTCGCAGTCTGCGGATCGCCGCGGCCGTCTCGAGCCTGTCGTCGTGGTCGATCGCCCAGGCGAGCCCGCCGAGTGGCCACGCCTCCCAGTAGCGGTGCATGCGGTGCCGCTCCTCGTCGGTGAAGTGGCCCCCGTGGTGCCGGTAGGCCGCGAGGAGGTGCTCGACGAAGGTCGGGCCGAAGAGGTGCGGTGCCGCGACGTCATGCGCGGGGTCGGTGATCTCGAGGTGTACGAATTCGAGCACGCCGGCCAGGGCGCCGGTCTCGTCGACCAGAAGGTTGTCGTGCCACAGGTCGTGGTGCGCGACGGAGCGGCGCGTCGAGCGCATGCGGGGATCGCGCGAGACAGGCGTCCACCACGGCTCGACGGCGGCGAACGCGCGGGGGCGAGGGCGCCAGCGAGCACCGGCGACACGACCGGCCGGGCGCCGAGCACACGCGCACGGGCGATCAGCCGCTGGTGGGGTGTAACGCGTCATCTCTTCGGCCGATCGAAGCCGGCGTCAAGTCGCCTCCCATCGGGCGCGACTCTATGATCTTCGGAGGTGCCGCTCGCCGCGAGCGCACGGGCGGCGAGCGTCCGAGGAGCAGAGCCGTGGAGCCGAAGGTCGCCGTCATCGGCGCGACCGGTGCCGTGGGGGACGTCTTCCTCCGCGTCGCCGCGGAGCGCAAGTTCCCCATGTCCGAGCTGCGCCTGCTGGCGACCGCTCGCTCCGCCGGGAAGCAGCTCACCTACGCCGGCAGGAAGATCGCGGTCGAGGAGACCACCGAGGCCGCGGTCGCCGGCGCCGATCTCGTCTTCTGCTCCGCCACGAGCGAGGCCTCGCGACGCTGGGGTCCGGTCGTGCGCGCGGCCCGCCACGTCATGATCGACGACGGCTCCGCCTACCGGATGGAGCCGAACGTCCCGCTCGTGATCCCGGAGGTCAACGGCGACGACCTCGACTGGCACGAGGGGATTGTGTCGATCCCGAACTGCACGACCACCCCGCTGGCGATGGCGCTGCACGCGATGCGCCGCGTCGCCCCGCTGCGCCGTGTCGTCGCCGCCACCTACCAGGCGGTCTCTGGCACCGGCGCGGCCGCGGTCGAGGAGCTTCGGTCGCAGCTCCGGGCGTTCGGCGCCGGCGCCGAGATCCCGGCGCCCGGCGTCTACCCGCACCAGATCGCGCTCAATGTGATCCCCCACGTCGACTCCTTCGAGGAAGACGGCTTCACGAAGGAGGAGGCGAAGATGCGGAACGAGACGCGCAAGATTCTCCACGAGCCGGAGCTGCGTTTCGCCGCCACCTGCGTCCGCGTGCCGACGATGGTGGGGCATGCCGAGGCGGTGCACGTGGAGTTCGAGCGCGAGGCGCCGCTCGACGCCCTCCGCGAGGCGCTGCGGGCGCAGCCGGGGCTCGAGCTGATGGACGACCCGGCGCGCAACCTCTACCCGACGCCGCTCAACACCGCGGACGACGACCGCGCCTTCGTCGGGCGCCTGCGCGTCGACCCCTCGGTCGACCACGGGGTGGTCTTCTGGTGCGTCTCCGACAACCTGCGCAAGGGGGCGGCGACCAACGCCATCCAGATCGCCGAGGAGTTGATCCGCCGAGGGAAACTGTAGGGGCTCCCGGACCCGCTTCCGGGGGGGGGGAACCGGCGGAGGTGCGTGATGGTAGTCCCGTTCGGTCGCCTGGTCACGGCGATGATCACCCCGATGACGGCCGCTGGCGATGTCGACCTCGAGATGACCGCCGAGCTGGCGAGGGCGCTCGTCGCCTCGGGCACCGAGACGATCGTCTCGACAGGGACGACGGGTGAGGCCCCGGCGCTCTCCGAGGCGGAGACCGTCCAGGTCTGGGAGACCGTGAAGGAAGCCGTGGGGCGCGGTATCCCCGTGATCGCCGGCGCCACCAACAACAACACGCGGCAGTCGATCGCGCTCGCGAAGGAGGCCGCCCGGGTCGGCCTCGATGGGCTGCTGCTCACCGTGCCCGCGTACAACAAGCCGCCGCAGGCGGGCCTGATCAAGCACTTCACCGCGATCGCCGAGGCGACCCGGCTGCCGTGCATGCTCTACAACGTGCCGTCGCGCACGTCGCTGAACATGACCGCGGAGACGACGCTCGCGCTCGCCGAGGTGCCGAGCATCGTCGGCATCAAGGAGGCGAGCGCGGACCTCAAGCAGATCGGCGCGGTCATGGAGCGCGCGCCGGCGGGCTTCGAGGTGTGGTCCGGCAATGACAGCGACACCATCGGGGTGATGCGGCTCGGCGGCTACGGCGTGGTGTCGGTCGCCTCGCATCTCGTCGGCAAGCAGATCCGCGAGATGATCGCGGCGCAACTCGCCGGGGAAACGAAGCGGGCCGACGAGATCGACGCGCGGCTCGCCCCGCTCGTCGCCGCGCTCTTCGTTGAGAGCAACCCGATCCCGCTGAAGTTCGCGCTCAACGACGTGGGCTTCCCGGTCGGGCCGCCGCGGCTGCCGCTCGTGCCGGCATCGGGGGCAGCGCAGCAGCGTATGCGAGCGGAGCTCGCGAAGCTCACGGTGGACATCAAGGCGCCCGCGAAGGCGTGACCTCGCAGTGCGCGAGCGGCTCGTCGCGCGACTCTCGGAGCGGATGGCGCACTTCGAGGAGCTCGTGCGTGAGCTGCCGAGCAGTGCGCTCGGCCGCGACCTCGGTGTTCCGTCAAACACGATCGGCGAGCAGCTGTGGTGCGTGATCGGCGCGCGCGAGCTACGCGCGTGCCATCGCAGCCGGCGCGCGGGCGGGCTTCAGTTGCTCACTCTCGGCTGCGGCGACCGGCGAGGCGACGGCCGTGCTCGGGGGGCTGCGTGGGTCCGCAGACGCCGTGCGCGCGACGCTCGCGTCGGCGTCGTGGAGCGCGGCGATCGAGGAGCTGCTCCTCGATCTCGTGGAGCACGAGGCGCAACACCAGGCCCAGCTGATCCGGTGTGTGTACGGCCTGCGTTACGAGTTCCAGGATTCGTGGAAGCGGCGCTGTGTGCTGGGCTAGCGGTCCGCGGCTGAACCGCCGCCGCCGCGCCCATCCCGGCGAGCCACCCACTCCTCCCACGCCTCGCGCATCCGCGCGCGGGCACGCGCATAGCCCCAGCGGTCGCCGAAGTAGCCGCCGAGGAAGCCCGCGAGCATGCGCCCGCCCACGAGCAAGATCAGCCCGTACAGCACGGTCGCCCAGATCAGGCGGTCGCGGAGGAAGGGGATCGCGAGCACGATCGAGATCCCGCCGACGATTGCGATCACGAGCCCGAAGTAGGCGAGTCCGTTCACCCAGGTCGACTCCGTGCGGCGCTGGGCGCGCAGGATGTCGAGGATCGCGTCGGGCACGCGTTCGACGGGCCGGCGCCCGCTCCGCGCGTCGTTCCCGCAGTGCGGGCAGGCCACGGTGTCGCGGGTGATCGGCGTGTAGCAGTGGCCGCAGAAGTGCCCCCGCGCCGGCACCTCCCCGCGCGAGAGGGCGACGAGGTGCTCCTCGAGGCGGGGGCTGAAGAGCGGGCAGCCGTCGTCCGCGCGCAGCCGCTCCTCGGGCGGCACCTCGTTCGAGCGCCGCTCGCTCACGCGGCGCTCCTCGCCTCGCCGCGCGGGCGGCCGAGCGCCCGCGCAAGCTCGCGCAGCACCTCGTGGACATGCGGGCGGAAGGCAATGGCGCGGCCAGAGGTGGACGGCATGAGCCACGCCTGCGCGCCCTCGACGGTCGCCGCTTGCCGTCCCCACCCGTGTGCGCGCCGGGTGCCCGGGCAGACCGCGTCGAAGGCGCGCGTGCTCGTGAAGCAGACCGCCCGCGGAGCGGCGTAGGCGACGCGCCGGCGAAACGCCGGCGCGGCGGCGCGCAGCTCGTCCGCGCCGACGAGCGTGGAGTCGGTCACGACGCGCTTCACCACGTCGGTGAAGCCGATCGCCCACCGCGCGGGGCAGCGGCGATCGTCCAGGCAGCTCACCGGCTCGTCCACGAGCGGCGATGCGGCCAGCGCCGGCCAAAACCCGTTGCCGGGGTGCGCGTAGTAGTGGCCGAGCGCGGCGGAGCGCTCGCCGGGGTTGATGCCGACGAAAACTACGTCGAGCCCGGGTCGCAGCAGATCGGGGAGCGTCCTCACCGCGCGCCTGCGCTCTGCCGCATCACTGCTTCACGTAGGAGAAATCGTGGTGGCCGAGCATCGCGCCGAGCACGAGCACCGCGATCGAGGCGAGCAACATGAAGAACGAGACGACGAACGAGACCCGGCGCTGCGAGTCGAGCGCGGAGGTGTCGGCGTCCGGTCCCGCCTCGATCGCCGCGTCCGTCAGCCGGCTGATCCGGCGTGCGACGGAGAATACGTGGTAGACGAGCAGGCCGAGGAAGGTGATGAAGACGAGCATCTTGACCGAGAACGTCGGCCCAAAGTTGTACTCGTTCATGTGCTCGCGGATCGGTGCGGGCGTCGTCACGAAGAGCAGGTAGAAGCCCGTGATCAGGATTCCGATCAGCGAGACGCCGGCGATCATCCCGTAGCGCGCGGTGATCACGCGGGTGACGTCCCGGCGCAGCGCCTCGTTCTGGATGATCCACGTAGACGGCACGACCGCGATCCAGAGGAGCAGCTGCGGACCGACGAGCAGCGCGGCCGCCAGCACGTGGATGACGATCATGAACGTGTCCAACGCGTCCTCCGTCTCCGGTGGCGCGGGCCGCCCGGCGCGGTGTGCTGCTAGGTGAGCGCGGCGCCGAAGACGTCGCGCGTGACGATCGCCTGCGTCCGCTCGGGGCCGACCGAGATCATGTCGATCGGCGCCTCGACGATCTGCTCGATGCGGCGCACGTACTGGCGCGCCTCGGTGGGCAGGTCGCCGAGCGCGCGCACGTGGGTGATGTCGTGCTGCCAGCCGGGGAGCTCCTCGTAGATCGGCTTCACGCGCAGCGCCGCCTCGAGCGTCGCGGGGAGCGTCGTCACGCGCTGATCGTCGAGCTCGTAGGCGACGCACACCTTCACGCGCTCGAAGCCCGAGAGCGTGTCGAGCCGGGTGAGGGCGACCGAGGTCACGCCGTTGAGGCGCGCCGTGTAGCGCGCGAGCACGCCGTCGAACCACCCGGTGCGCCGCGGGCGCCCCGTCGTCGTCCCGTACTCGCGGGTGTCGGGGGCGCCGCCCCCGCCCTCCCGGAGCGTCTCGCCGTCGCTGTCGTGCAGCTCGGTCGGCATCGGCCCGTGGCCGACGCGCGTCTGGAACGCCTTGTAGACGCCGATCACGCGCGCGATCGCGGTGGGCCCGATCCCGATCCCGATCCCGCCGCCCGCCGCCACCGACGCCGGGACGGAGGAGGTCACGTACGGGTACGTGCCGCTGTCGATGTCGAGCAGCGAGCCCTGCGCGCCCTCGAGCAGGATCATCTCGCCGCGCGCATGCGCCGCCTGCACGACCGCGATCGTGTCGGCGACGTACGGCCGCAGCCGCTCCCCGAACTCCGCGTACTCGCGCTCGATCGCGTCGGGATCGAGCGGCGCCTCGCCGTAGAGGCCGGTGAGCACGCGGTTCTTGTACTCGAGCACCTCGCGCAGCCGCTCGCGGAAGCGCGCGCGGTCGATCAGGTCCGCCATCCGGATCCCGATGCGCCCGACCTTGTCGTGGAAAGCCGGCCCCGTGCCGGTGCCCGTGGTGCCGATCGCGGCGGCTCCGCGCAACCGCTCGTCCGCGAGGTCGATGATGCGGTGCCACGGCATCACGAGGTGCGCGCGCTCGCTGACGAGCAGGCGCGAGGTGTCGATCCCGCGCTCGCTGAGCATCGCGACCTCAGCGAGCAGCGACTTCGGATCGATCACGAGGCCGTGGCCGATGATGCAGGTCTTGTTCCCGTAGAAGATGCCGGCAGGGACGAGGTGCAGCGCGAACTTGCCGCGCTCGTTGACGATCGTGTGCCCCGCGTTGTGGCCGGCGGAGTAGCGCGCGACGACCGAGCAGTAGCGCGAGTGGAAGTCGACGACGCGACCCTTCCCCTCGTCGCCCCACTGGCCACCGATCACGACGACTGCTGGCATCTCGACTCCAGGGGGCTCGCCGTGTCCGCGGCGCGCAGCGGGGTGGGTCCCGCGCCACGGCGAGCGGGGGCGCGGCCCGGTCGCGGCGGACAGTGTGACGCACGGGCGCTTTGGCGAAAAGCGGCGGCATCGTACCGTGAAGGCGGCGCGCCGCCGCCCCGAGACGCGACTCGGCGGGGGCGCTGCCCTCGCAGGAGGGGCCGATGGCGCAGGGCCGCCGCGCGAGCGCTCCGGGCCGGCGCCGCGCGGCGGCGGCGCTCGCGGCCGCACTGGCGCTCGTCGCATTTGCCGCGCTCGGCGTCGGTTGTCGCGACGAC
>VGNK01000115.1 GCA_016866055.1 Chloroflexota bacterium
GCGGCCCACCTCGCGGCACGCTTCCGCTTCGCTTCGCCGATCGCGCGCGTCGTGCTGCTCTGCGGCCCCGATCGGGCCGACGAGCGCTTCGCCGCGGGCGGCATCGAGTGCGTCCGCCCGCCGCTGGACGTGAACACGCTCGTCCGGCGGTTCTGGACCGCCGCCGCCGAGGCCCGCTCCCGCCCACCGCCGCGCGCCTCGGTCCACCCCTTCCCATCTTCCTTGCTGGGGACCAGACCCGATGCTAAGGTCGCCCGAAGGATCTCCACCGAAGGGGAATCGATCGTTGGCCTACACGATCATCGAGACCTGCATCGGCTGCACGGCCTGCGTGAAGAAGTGCCCGACCGAGGCGATCACGGGCCTCCGCAACGAGATCCACATCATCGACTCCGAGCTCTGCATCGACTGCGGTGCGTGCGGCGCCGTCTGCCCGCCCGAGGCGATTCTCGACGACATCGGCGACATCTGCCGCACCTTCCCGCGCCGTGACCTCCCGCTGGCCAAGGTGATCGAGGAGAACTGCATCGGCTCGGGGTGCGAGCTCTGCATCAACATCTGCCCGTTCGAGGCGCTCTCGCTGCGCGACGCACCGAACCACCACGACTTCTACGGGATGGCGACCGTCGACCCGAAACGCTGCACGGGCTGCCGGCTGTGCGAGCAGGCGTGCGGCTGGGCGGCGATCTACATCGACCCGCCGCGCGAGATGCTGAAGAAGAGCGTCTACCCGATCGAGATCCTCACCCCGAAGAAGGGCAAGGGCCTTCAGCGGGCGCGCGCCGGGGCCGGCGCCGAGTAGGCGGCGCGGCGCGACCAACGCGAACGGGCCCCGGGCGGGGCCCGTTCGGCGTCCTGGCGCCTCCGGTGGCCGCACGCTCCGCGCGGCCGTACCGTGCCACTCGCCGCGCGCGTCGCCCGGACCCCGGCGCGGCCGGCCACGGGAGGCCAGGTGGACGGAGCCACGCCGCTCGTCCTGCGCGTCGTGAAGCTGCGAGCCGGCGCACGGATCCCCGAGCGGCACAGCGCGCTCGCGAGCGGCTTCGATCTGCACGCCTGCCTCGAACGGGGCTCCCTCGTCGTCGGCGAGTCGCCCGTGCGCGTCCCGACCGGGATCGCGGTCGCCGCACCCGCCGGCGCCGACGTGCAGATCCGCCCGCGCTCCGGCCTCGCCGCGCGCGGCGTGCTCGCCGTGCTCGGCACGCTGGACGCCGACTACCGCGGCGAGGTCATCGTGACGATGTACTGCCTGCCCGCGGCCGCCCCCTTCGAGATCCGCGACGGCGACCGCATCGCGCAGCTCGTGGTGGCGCGCCTGGCCCCCGTCACGTGGGAGCACGTCGACGCCCTCGACGAGACCGTGCGCGGCCACGGCGGTCACGGCTCGACGGGGATGCGCTGACCCACGCTTCGCTTCGCGACGCGTCGCGATCGGGGAAGAAAAGTTCGGGAGCGGGCCTCGCGGCCCGCTCCCTACCAGCATCTGCCGTGCGGCGGGGGTACTTCTATCTCGACAGATGCAGGCCTGACCGTGGGTGGGACACCCGGGCCCCCGCCTCCCGATTAGCCGGCCGGAGCGCGCTCCTCGCCGTTCATGAACACGTAGTGGTAGACGAGCGCGGCGAGCACGGCGCCGATGATCGGGCCGATCCAGTACACGAGGTGGTCGTCCCAGCTCCCAGCGAGCACCGCCGGCCCCAGCGCACGCGCCGGGTTCATCGCCGCTCCCGTCAGCGGCCCGCCCGCGAAGATGTCCATCGTGATGATGAGCCCGATCACGAGCCCGCCGAGCTTCGGCCCGCGCGCGTCGAGCGCCGTGCCGAACACCGCGAGCATCAGGAAGAACGTGAGCACTGCCTCGATGCCGACGCCCTGCGCGAACGTCACGCCGGCGTTGAGCGCCGGCGTGCCGAGCGCCGTCGCCTCGCGCTCGACGTCCGGGAACAGCACTACGAGCGCGGCCGCCCCAGCGAGCCCACCGACGAGCTGCGCCGCGATGTACGCGACCGCGTTGACCGAGTCCATCCGCCGCGTCACCCAGAGCCCGATCGAGAGCGCCGGGTTGAACAGCCCGCCCGAGACGTGCCCGAACGTCGAGACCATCAGCGCGATCGCCAGCCCGTGCGCGAACGCGATGCCGACGAGGTTCGTGCCCCCGGTGACCACGATCGCCCCGGCGCCCGCGAAGATCAGCGTGAAGGTCCCGATGACCTCCGCGATGAGCTTGCGGTAGTCGACAGGGCCGGTCATCAGGTCCCCCGGTCCGCAGCGGCGGGGGCGACCGCACCCCACTGCTCGTGCATGAGAGCATGGATCCGCTGAGCCGTCAATACGGGTGATCAGATGTCCGTCCACGCGGGGGCGGACGAGTACCCCGGCCGGCCTCGCGCCCCCGGTGTTACGCTCGCCTCCCGATGACGAGCCGCATCGCCCTGCCCCTCGTCGCGGCACTCGCGATGCTGCTCGCCGCGTGCGGCGCCGACGGGGGCGTCCGCATCGTCGCGGTCACCGCCGTCACCGGCACCGCCACGCCGCCGCCCCCCGGCGCTACCCCGGTCGCCGGCTCGCCCACCCCGCCGCCCGTCGACCTCCCCCGACGGCCGGACAACGCCTTCGCCGGCGGCGCCGCCGTCGCCGCCTACCTCGCCGGCGGACGCGCGAACCTCCAGCGCTGCCTCCCCGAGCTCGAGCGCGCGTGGCAGCTCGCGCCCGTCACGGGGCCGCGCTGCGTCGCGCTCGACATCGACGGCGACGGACGCGACGAGCTCGTCTACCTCGTGACGCTCGAGGGCCAGCCCGACCAGCCGGGCGAGGCCTGGTTCTTCGACGACGCGGCCGCAGGCTTCCGCCTCTTCTCGTCCGCGCGCGCGCTCGCGAACGCGATCCTCACCGGTGTGCAGATCGTCGGGGTCGCCGAGTTCACCGGCGACGGCAAGCCCGAGGTTGTCATCAGCGCGCGCGCGTGCACCCCCGCCTGCGTGACGAGCCTCGTGATCGCGAGCACCCACCGCGGCACGATCGAGAACATCGCGCCCGAGGGCGCCTCGCTCGAGGCCGCGGAGTCCGTGAAGATCGAGGACGTCAACGGCGACAACCTCCCGGACATCGTGCTCCGCCGCCAGGCCACCGCCGCCGTCGGACCTGGGCCCCAGCGCGGCCTCGCGCGCGTCATCTCCTGGACCGGCGTCCGGTTCGCCGCCACCGACCGGCCCGATCCGCCGGCATTCCTGATCCACCTCCTCAACGACGCGGACGCCGCCTTCCGCGCCGGCGACTACTCGCGCGCGCGCTCCCTCTACGAGCGCGCCGCCACCGACACCACGCTGCGCGACTGGAAGGCCGAGATCGGCGAGTTCCTCGCCCGCCGCGAGCTCATCCCCTACTCGTGGTTCCGCGCGGCGCTCGCCGCGCAGCGGCAGGGGGACGCCGCCGCCGCGCGCCAGCTGCTCGCGCGCGCGAGCGCCGAGACCGGCGCGATGCACGGCGTGGCCGCGAGCTTCTATCTGGCCGCGATCGACGGCGGCCGCCCCGCGCAGGCGTGCGGCGACGCCCAGCGCTACCTGCAGCAGTTCGCCCAGGCGTACCAGCGCTTCTGGGACTACGGCTACGCGAACCCCGAGCGCGGGATCCAGGCCCTCTGCAGCTGAGCCGCCGGCGTCGGCGCGGTTGACCCCTCGGCGAGCGCGCGCCTAGTGTCGATCGCACGTCGGGAGCCGCCCATGCTGCGTCGCATCCGCTCGCTCGTGCTCATCCTCATCGCCGCGATCGCGGGCGCCGCCTGCGGCCGCGCCTTCGCGCAGATGCGTGCCCAGCAGCACCCCGCGGCTGCGGGCACCGTCGAGGGCGCAGCCGGCACCGAGGGCGCCGCGGAGCCGGCCGCGGAGACGCGCGGCGGATCCCTCCTGCGCATCCGGCCGCAGGAGGTCGTGCCCGGGATCGTCGCGGCGTTCCGCGTCGGCGAGCCCCCCTGGTCCTGGCTGCACATCCCGGGCTGGCTCGTCGCGTTCGCGGTGAACCTCGGCACCACCGCCTTCGGCGGCCAGCTCCACCACCTCCGCGAGATGGTCGAGCAGGGCGACTTCTCGTTCGCCGAGTTCTGGTCGGACGACGCCCAGAACGGCCACGACGCCCCCGCATGGACCGTCGAGGAGCAGCCTGGCACCCCGACACACTGAGGGCGCGGCCCGCGCGACCCGGCCCCCCCATCGCACGTCCCCTGTGCGCGCGCGCACGAGCGCCGCGCTCCCGCGCACCGTGCGCCGCGCTTGTCGCGTCGATCCCCACTCCCTATTCTCGGGCTGACGCGGGCCACACCCGCGCGGAGGCACCGGCGTGACCGTAGCGCTCGTCCTGCTCACGGCGTACCTGTTGGGGTCGATCCCGACCTCCTACCTGGTCGTCTACCGGTTCACCGGCCGCGACATCCGCACGCTTGGGAACCGCAACCCCGGCACCATGAACGTCTGGGACAGCGTCGGCCTGCGTGCCGCGATGATCGTCGCGATCGGAGACATTTCGAAGGGGATGGCCGCCGTCGGCATCGCCTACCTCGCCGGGGTCGACGACCGTACCGCGGTGCTCGCCGCGCTCACCGCGGTCGCCGGGCACGACTTCTCGATCTTCCTGCGCCTGCACGGCGGCAACGGCACCGCCGCCGCCGTCGGCGGGATGCTCGCGCTCGTGCCCACCGCCGCGCTCCCCAGCGCGGGGGCCGCGCTCGCGCTCTTCACGATCGTCCGCTCGCGCCGCATCGCCGGCGTCATCGGCATGCTGATGGTGCCGATCCTCGCCTACTGGCAGGGCCTGCCCGAGATGAGGCTGATCGGCGTCATCCTGCTGCTCACGGTCACCGCACTGAAGATCGTCAAGTTCGAGGGGTTCAGCCCGGCCCGTTCGCGACCACCGCGATGAGCGGCTTCGAGGAGACCGTCGAGCGCTTTCGCGGGGCGGTGCGTCCCGGGCAGCCCGTCCCGCTCGCCCGCGCCGCGCTGATCGCGGCTCAGGCCGAGTACCCGGAGCTCGACGTCGAGGCGCACGAACGCCGGCTCGACGACATCGCCGAGACGCTCGGCCAGCGCCTGCAGCGCGGCGCGTCCACCTCCGGCTCCTCGACCCACGTCCTGCACACGCTGAACCAGCTGCTCTTTCGCGAGCTCGGCTTCCGCGGCAACGCCGATCACTACGACGACCCGCGCAACCTCTACCTCAACTACGTGCTCGCCGAGCGCATCGGCATCCCCGTCACGCTCGCGATCGTCTACATCGAGGTCGCGCGGCGCGTCGGGCTCGACGTGCAGGCCGTCGGCCTCCCCGGCCACCTCGTCGTCCGCTTCCAGCCCGCCGGCGACGAGGAGCAGGAGCCCGCGCTGCTCGACGTCTTCAACCGCGGCCGCGTGCTCTCGGTGCGGGACTGCCAGGTGCTCGTCCGCAACATCTTCGGCACGCGCGTGCCGTTCAAGCCGCACTACCTCACCGCGCTCACCTCGCGGCAGGTGCTCCAGCGGCTGCTGCACAACCTCAAGGCCGGCTACCTGCAGCGCGGCGACGAGGAGCGGGCCGCGCGCGTGATCGACCTCCTGCTCGCGCTCTTCCCCTGGGACCTGGACGAGATCCGCGACCGCGGGATGCTCCGCGAGCGCCTCGGCGACTACCCGCACGCGCTCCACGACCTCGAGCAGTACGTCCAGTACCGCGCCGGCGCGCGCGACATCCAGACCGTCACCGAGACCGTGCGCTCGCTGCGGCGCCACGCCCGCGACGGCGCCTCCGACCGGTAGGTGGTAGGCTCGCAGCACGCCGCTCGCTGACCCGGGATCCGCGGAGGAGACACGCATGGACGCCCGCGCCGCCCGGCCCGTCGCGCGCCCGCTGCACTCCGTGACCGTGCCCGCGACCAGCTTCGTCGCCTACGGCGAGTCGCTCGAGTACCACACCACGCACGCGCTCGAGTTCGTCGACATCACCGCCGACGTGCAGGCCGTCGTCGCCCGCTCCGGCGTCCGCTTCGGCCAGGTGGCGGTCTTCTCGAACCACACCACCGCCTCGATCGTGCTCAACGAGCACGAGCCGCTCCTGCTCAACGACATGGCGCGTGTGCTCTCCCGCCTCGCCCCAGCGGGCAGCTACTACGAGCACAACGACTTCTCGATCCGCACCGTCAACATGTTCCCGGACGAGTGCGCGAACGGGCACTCGCACTGCCAGCACCTCTTCCTCGGCAGCAGCGAGACGATCCCGATCCACGACGGACGCGCGCAGCTCGGGCGCTTCCAGAGCGTCTTCCTCGTCGAGCTCGACCACGCGCGCGAGCGCCGGGTGCACGTGCAGGCGATGGGCGCGGCCTAGCCCGCCCCCTCAACACCGGTGCCCCTCACCCGCATCCTCCACCGCGCCGGCAACGTGCGCGACCTGCTCCCCTTCGCGGATCACCCCGGCGTCGACGCGATCGAGGCCGATGTGTGGGTGCGTGGACACCACATCGTCGCGCACCACGAGCGCCCGGTCGGCCCGCTCCCGCTGCTCGTGGGCGGCTGGCGCCTCCGCCGCCTCCCCCCGCAGCCCGTCAGCCTCGCCGAGCTCGTCGACGCCGTGCACGGCCGCGCGCGGCTCGTGCTCGACGTGCGCTCGTGGTTCGGCGATCCCGCCCCGCGCCTGAGCGCCGAGCTCATGGAGATCGAGCCGCGCGATCACTTCTCCGTCACCTGCGAGTCGTGGGCGATCGCCGACCGTCTCCGCAGCTGGCTGCGCGACCTCGAGGTCGGCTACTCCGTGCGCTCCCCGCGCCAGCTCGCGCGCTACGTGGCCGCCGCGGAGCGCGGCAAGCGCCCGCCCACCCCGGTCGCCGTGCGGCACTCGCTGCTGCGCTCCCCCGAGGACGTCGCCGCGCTCCACCGCGTGAGCCCCACCGTCACCGCGTGGACCGTCGACGACGTGGACCGCGCGCTGGAGCTCGCCGAGTGGGGCGTCGACGGCATCGTGAGCAACCTCGTCACCGTGCTGAACGCGGTCTAGGCGCCGCCGCCGGTACGATCCCCGCATGCCCGACACACACCGCGCGACCCCGGCCGCGCCCGGCACCGACGGCGACGACTTCGCGCTCGCGGCGGCGCTCGAGGCGCAGGACGACCTCGCGCTCGCCGCGCGCGCGACGCCGCTCGCGCCGGTGGTCGAGCGCGCGATTGCGGAGGCGGGCGGCCGCATCCCGTTCGCGCGCTTCATGGAGCTGGCGCTCGGCCACCCCGAGCACGGCTACTACGCGCGCGAGGGCCTCGCGTGGGGACGCGACGGCGACTACGAGACCTCGCCGGAGGTGCACCCGATCTTCGGGTTCCTGTGGGCGCGCCAGGTGCGCGAGTGCTGGGAGCGGCTCGGGCGCCCCGCGCCCTTCGCGCTCGTCGAGGCCGGCGCCGGCTCGGGGGCGTTCGCCGAGGCGGTGCTCACCTGGCTGCGTCAGCGCGCCCCCGACTGCTTCGCAGCCGCGCGGCCGGTGCTGCTCGACGGCCACCCACGCCGGCTTGCCGCCCAGCGCGCGCGGCTCCAGGCGCGCGGGCTCGCCGCGGAGCACGCGCTCCTCGACGACTGGGTCGCCCGCGGGAAGCCGCTCGCCGGCGTCGCGCTCGCCAACGAGTTCTTCGACGCGCTCCCCGTGCACCTCGTCGAGCGCCGCGGCGACGGCTGGATCGAGTGGTGGGTCGAGCGCGACGCGGGCGGCGCGCTCCGGTTCGCGGAGGGCCCGCTCTCCGACCCCGCGATCGCCGCGCGCTTCGAGGCGCTCGGCGTGCGGCCGGGCGACGGCTGCCCCGCCGAGGTCTCGCTGGCCGCGCCGGAGGCGATCCGGCGGCTCGCGCGGTGCTTCGAGCGCGGCTACCTGCTCGCGATCGACTACGGCTACGCGGCCGCGGACCTCTACGCGCCGTGGCGCCGGCAGGGGACGCTGATGGCGTTCCGCGCGCACAGCCCGCAGCCCGACCCGCTCGCCTCGCCGGGCCTGCTCGACCTCACCGCGCACGTCGACCTCACCACGCTCGCCGCGGCGGCGGCGGCCGAGGGGTGGGAGGC
>VGNK01000116.1 GCA_016866055.1 Chloroflexota bacterium
GGGCGGCGCGCGCGAGCGTAACGCAGCGCGCCGCCGGCGACGATGCGCGATCGCCCGAGCGGCGAACGCGCGAGCCGGCGCGCGGTGCGATGCGGCGCGGCGGTCGCGCCGCCGTGCGCGGGGTACCATGCGGGCCCCCGCCGAGGCGAGCGTACGAGAGGGAGGCCTTGTGCCCGACTTCCGGCTGATCGGCACGCCGGCGCCGCGCGTCGATGGCGCGGAGAAGGTCACCGGCCGCGCGCGCTACGCCGCCGCTCACCCGCTCCCGAAACTGCTGTGGGGTCGCGTCATGCACGGCGCGCGCCTGCACGCGCGCATCGTGCGCATCGACACCTCCGCGGCGGCGGCGCTCGCGGGCGTGCACGCCGTGATCACCGGCGCCGACGTCCGCGGCCACCTCTACGGCCGCGCCGTCAAAGACATGCCCGCGCTCGCCGACGGCCGTGTGCGCTACGCGGGGGAGCGCGTCGCCGCGGTCGCCGCCGAGGACGAGGACGTCGCGCGTGAGGCGCTCGACCTGATCGAGGTGGAGTACGAGGAGTTGCCCGCCGTCTTCGACGTGGAAGAGGCGCTGCGGCCCGACGCGCCGCAGCTCCACGACGACCCGGGCGGCTACCCCGGCGCCCGCGTCGAAGGGCCGCCCTGGAACCGCCACTTCTACAGCGTGGCCGACCGCGGCGACCTCGCGGCCGGGTTCGCCGGCGCCGACGTGGTCGTCGAGCACACCTACGAGACCCCGCGCGTGCACCAGGCGTACCTCGAGCCGCACACCTCGACCGTCGCGATCGAGGGCAGGCGCGTGCACGTCTGGACGAACACGAAGGTTTCGCACGGCATGCGCGACGTGCGCGCGTTCACGGCGGGCGCGAGGCGGGCGAGCGTATCGCGGACGACCGACGGGTCGCGCTCGCGAGCGCCACAGGGAGCTGCCGCATGGGACGAGAACTGGCGCCGCGCGTGGCGGCACGGCTCGGGCGCACGCTGCTCGAGCTCGGCGGGAACAACGCGATGATCGTGGCGCCGTCCGCGGATCTCGCGCTGGCGGTGCGCGCGATCACGTTCGCGGCGATCGGCACCGCGGGCCAGCGCTGCACGACGCTGGGCCGGCTGATCGCGCACGAGTCGGTCGCGGAGCCGCTGCTCGCGCGGCTGCGCGACGCGTACGCGCAGGCGCGCGTCGGCGACCCGCTCGAGCCGGGCACGCTCGTCGGCCCGCTGATCGACGGTGAGGCGTACACGCGCATGCAGGACGCGCTGCGCCGAGCCGCCGCCGAGGGCGGGCGCGTCTGGGGCGGCGAGCGGCTGCTCGAGCGCGAGCGGCCGGACGCGTACGACGTGCGCGCCGCGATCGCGGAGATGCCCGCGCAGAGCGACCTCGTGCGCGAGGAGACCTTCGCGCCGATCCTCTGGGTGCTGCGCTACCGCGATCTCGACGAGGCGATCGCGCTGCAGAACGACCTGTCGCAGGGGCTCGCCTCGAGCATCTTCACGAACGACCTGCGCGAGGCCGAGCGCTTCGCCTCAGCGGAGGGGAGCGACTGCGGGATCGTGAACGTGAACGTCGGCCCGAGCGGCGCCGAGATCGGCGGGGCGTTCGGCGGGGAGAAGGAGACGGGCGGCGGTCGCGAGGCGGGCTCCGACGCCTGGACGAGCTACATGCGCCGCGCGACGAGCACGGTGAACTTCTCGGGCGCGCTGCCGCTCGCGCAGGGGATCCGCTTCGGCGGCGCCGACGCGCCGATGGAGGGGGGCCGCAGATGACGACGGGGAAGCCGGGGGTGCTGCGCACGGTGCAGGCGGGCGGCCGCTCGGTGGAGCTGCGCTACATGGAGCCGGGCGACGCGACCGCGCTGCTCGCGTTCGCGCGCTCGCTGCAGCCGCACGACCTGCTCTTCCTCGCCACGGACATCACCGAGGTCGAGGGCGTCAACACGTGGGTCGACGACATCCTCTACGGGCAGGTCGCGGTGATCCTCGCAGTCGCGTACGGCGCAGTGGTGGGCTTCAGCTCGGTGGTGCGCTCGCCGACGCGCTGGATGCGGCACATCGGCGAGCTGCGCGTGGTGGTCGGCGAGGCGTTCCGCGGGGTGGGGCTGGGCCGCCACCTCACCGCCGAGGCGTTTCGCATCGCGGCGGACATGGGCGTGACGCGCATGGTCGCGCAGATGACGATGGATCAGCTCGCGGCGATCCGGACGTTCCGCCGGCTCGGCTTCACGCCGATGGCGCTGCTCCCCGGCCACGTCGTCGACGAGGACGGCCGCTCGTACGATCTGATGCTGATGCACCAGGAGGTCGCGTCGTTCGCGGAGACGCTCAGCCACCTGGAGTGACGCGGGGGCCCGCGGGTGTCGGCCGCGGGCTACCCCGCCCCGCTGCCGCCCACGTCCGCCATCCGCGCGTCGATGAACCGGGCGACTTCCTCCGCGATCGCGAGCGCGCGCGCCGCGTCGGTCGCGTCGTACGCGTCCGCCGGGATGCCGCCGGGGAGCGCGGAGGGGTAGCGCGCGCCCAGGTAGTGCTTGTCGAGCAGCGCCGCGCTCGACTTCAGCAGGTCGAACGAGGGGTCGAGCGCCATCGCGTCCTCGCAGAGGTCAGCGAGCGCGTGCCCCCAGACGTGCTCCGCGCCGCGCGCGTAGAGGTAGGACGTCACCGCCTTCTCGGCGAACTGGTGGCAGAGGAAGCAGGCGAGCGCGTGCCGCCCGCCCTCCGCCGCGAAGCGCGCATCCTCGAGGTCGCGGCGCGCCTGCCGCACCCACCGCTCGTGCTCGGCGCGCGGCCCCCCGGCCGCGCCCTCACCCGGCATACGCCGGCTCGCCGAGCGCGAGCGTCTCCACGAGCAGCGGGTCGCGCCCGGCGAGCGCCTCGAACTCCTCGGGCGTGTAGACGTGGAAGCGCGTCCCCACGCGCGGCCGCAGGTGGTCGACGAAGAAGTCCGGCCGCCGGCGGTACGGCTCCGGCGTCTCGAATACCACCACGAGCTCGAGCTCGGACGCCGCGCCCACGCGCCGCGCCGCGAGGTCGCCGGCCACGTAGAGCCGGCGCACGCCGAGCTTCGGCAGCTCCTCGACCATCCGCACGAGCTCCGCCTCGAGCAGCCCGCGCCTGTGCTCGGCGAAGCCGAACATCATCGGCACGCGCTACACCGTCGAGAGCGTGACCGAGCGCGGCGGCGGCATCACCTCCGACTCCGAGAGCGGGTAGGCCTCCTTCTGGTAGACCTGCACGCGGTGCGAGCCGTAGTCGGCCACGAACATGCGCCCGTCCGGCAGCACGCGCACCGCGGACGGCGCGCGGAACCGCTTCTGCGGCTCGAGCTTCGCCATCTCGCGCAGCCGCAGCACCTTCTGGTTCGAGAGGATGTAGAGCCGCCCCATCTTCGACAGCGTCGCGTCGCCGCGGAACTGCTCGATGTAACGCCCGGTGTGATCGAAGAGCTGCACGCGGTGGTTGCCGCGGTCGCAGACGTAGATGTCCCCGTGCTGGTCGACGGCAACGCCGGCGGGACGGTGGAACTCCCCGTCGCCGGTGCCGCTGCGCCCGATCACGAGCGACGGCCGCCCGTCGGGGTCGAACTTCTGCACGCGGTCGTTGCGCCAGTCCGCCACGTAGACCGCGCCGGCGGGGTCGACGGCGACGCCCCAGGGCATGTTGAGCTGGCCGGGGCCGCCCCCGAACTCGCCGAGCGAGCGCAGCGGCTCGCCGTCGCGCGTCAGCTGCTGCACGCGGTGATTGCGGGTGTCGCTCACCCAGAGGTGCCCCTCGTGATCGAAGGCGAGGTGGGACGGGCGGTTCAGCTCGCCGGGCTTCGACCCCTGCTTCCCCCACCGCCGCAAGGTCTGGCCTTCGCGCGTGAGCACGGTGACGGTGTGCTCCCCCTCGTCCGAGACGTAGAGTCGCTCCTCCTCGTCGAGCGCGAGCCCGGCGGGCCAGGTCCAGCCTCCGCTGAGCGCGCCGAGGTCGTCGTCGTCCCAGGTGGTGACGCGGACGTTCCCGGTCAGGTCGAAGCGCGAGATCGTGTAGATCCGCCCTTCGCCGCCGACCGCGACGTCGAGCGGGTAGAACGTCACGCGCCGCATGCCGAGCGTCCGCATGTACGGGAAGCCGGCGCGCAGCATCGCGGCGGGCGGGGCCCAGGTCGCGCCGCGCGCACGTTCGGTCGTGGTCACGGTCGTCGCCTCTCCTGCGCGCTCAGCTCGCGAGCAGCGTGCTGCGGTACGGACGGATCTGCTCGAACGTCCCCCCGACGATCGCGGCCGGGTCCACGCCGAGCCACTGCTCGAGCACGGTGCCGTAGATCCCGCGGAAGTCGATGGTGTGCCGCAGATCCTCGCCGTAGAGCCAGTCCTTCGGGTCGATCGACGGGTACTCGGCGTACAGCCCGCCTGCGACGCGGTCGCCGATGATGTAGGCGCCGCCGCCCGAGCCGTGATCGGTCCCCGAGCCGTTGTCGCGGATGCGCCGCCCGAACTCCGTGAAGGCGAGGATCGTGACCTCATCAGCGGCGTCGTGCGCGCGCAGATCGGCGAGGAAGTCGGAGATCGCCTCGGTCAGCTCCTTGAGCAGCCTGGGATGCATCAGCGGCTCGTGCGAGTGGTAGTCGTAGCCGCCGTGCTGCGTGTAGAAGACGCGCGCGCCGAGCCCCGCCGTGTGCACCCGGGCGACGTCGCGCAGCGACTGCGCGATCGGGTTCGCGGCGTACTCCACCGTCGAGGCGTACTCCCCGGGCACGGTGGCGAGCATGTCCGCGCCCTTGAGCACGTCGCGTCCGGTCTGCGAGAGGTAGTCCATCACGATGCCGGTGCCGATGCCGGGGGTGTACATGCGCTTGAAGATCTCGAGGTCATGCGCGCGCTCCTGGGCCTGCTCGACCTTCGTCATCAGCCCGAACTGGTCGAGGTTCGAGACCGAGGTCGCGGTGACGCCCGGTGCCGCGAGCGCGCGCGGCAGGCCGCGGCCGAAGCTCACCGCGGTGAGCGGGTTCTCGCCGTGCGGGTCGATCTCGCGCACGGTCTTCGCGAGCCATCCCTCGGTTGCGATCCTGAGGGGCTCGCAGGTGTGCCAGATGTCCATCGCGCGGAAGTGCGAGCGGCTCGAGTTCTCGTAGCCGATCCCCTGCACGACCGCGACGTTGCCGGCGTCGTAGAGGTCCTTGAGCGCCTTCGCCGCCGGGTGCCAAGCGAGGCGGTCGTCGATCGGGAGCGTCTGCTCGGCCGGTACGCTCACCGTCGGGCGCGCGTCGTAGATGACCCCGCTCGTGTACGGAATGAGCGTGTTCATGAAGTCCAGCCCGCCGGAGAGCTGGATGACGACGAGCACGGGCTCCTTCGCCCGCTTCGCGCCGTTGCCGATTCCCTGGGTCGTCATCGTCGTCGAGCCCCCTCGGTCAGCAGAACTGGTATTCGGGCGCGGCCACGATCAGCGTGAGCAGCCGCGCGACGCGCGCCTCGCCCTTCGAGCGCGCGGCCTCGCCCTCGAACCAGAGCTCGCCCTCCGCGGCGGCGTGCTCGAGCAGCGCCGTGCGCGTCGCCGCGCCGACCGCGAGCGGACCCGCGAGGTCGAGGCAGCGGTCCACGAACGCCTCGGGCGAGAGCGGGTTGCCGTCCTCGGCGAGCCGGCGCGCGATCGCGCGCACCCCGGGGCGGCCCGGATCCAACACCTGCTCGACGGCGAAGTTCACGCGCTCGGTGAGCGTGCCGCCGTCGATCCACTCCTTGCCGGTGTGCCAGCCCTCCACGGTCGGCGGGTCCATCAGCGTCTGGCCCATCACCGCGGTGGCTGAGGCCATCCCGATCACGGACGGGTCCGGGAAGTCGAGCGCGCCGGAGAGCTTCACGGCGCCGCCGACGAGCTCGGCGGGGCTCTTCACGCGGCGGAAGCGCGCCACCTTGAAGAAGTCGGAGTTGAGCAGCGCGCGCATCACCGACCGCACGTCCGCGTGGGAGTCGCGGTAGGCCCGCATCAGCGTGGCCATCGCCTCGGGATCCTGTGGAGGCGTCACGCTCCACGCCGGGACCTGCGGCTCGTCCGCGACGAAGTAGTTGTAGAGGTGGCGCGAGATGAAGCGCGCGGTCGCCTCCTGCTCGACGATGATCTCGATGATGTCGCCGCCGTCGAAGCGGCCCGTGCGGCTGAGGAACGTCTTCTCCCCGTCGTCGTGGTCGTCGGGGTGGAAGACGAACTTCGTGGGGTAGCCGCCGTAGGGGTAGAGCGGGATCGGCTGCTCGAAGGTCCAGCCGGTGAACGCGCGTGCCGCCTCCTTGATGTCGGTCTCGGTGTAGTTGCCGATTCCCATCGAGAAGAGCTCGAGCAGCTCGCGTCCGTAGTTCTCGTTGATCGAGCCGGCGTGGTTCTCGCAGTTGTCCAGCCAGTAGCTCATCGCGGGGTCGCGCGAGAGCTCGAGCAGCAGCCGCCGCAGGTCGCCCAGGCCGTGCTGCCGGAACGTCTCGATCTGCGCCGGGATCGACGGGCCGTGCTCGCTCTTGAACCACGCTGTCGCGAACACGTGGTGCCAGAAGAGCGCCATCTTGTGGCGCAGCGGGCCGCGGCTCGTCACGAGGTGGTAGAGCCAGCGCCCGGCCCACGGGGTGGGGATGTCCGGGCTGAGCGAGGTCGGGTAGTAGCGGTCGAGCGCGTCGTCGTCCTCGTCCGGGAAGCGCTCCGGGTGGAGCAGGTCCTCGACGACGTCCTCGTAGGGTCGCGCGGCCAGCGCCTCGAGCTCGTCCCGGGTGGCCCCCACCCCCACCCGCCGCATCAGGTGCGCCATCAGCGCGATCTGGTCGCTCGCCATCGTCTCCCTCCCGCACCCGTGCCGCGCGTCCAGCGGGCGGTCGCGCAGCGGCTCCTCGCCGGGTTATATCACGTAGCGCCGCGGGTCCCCACACCGCTCTGGCACGGGGGCCAGCCGCGGGCTGCGTACAATCCCGCGGTGCCGCGCGGCGAGACCCGCGCGCGAGAGGGGGTGCCACCGTGCTGATCGGCTACTTCACCGAGCGCCCCTACCAAGACCCGACGGCCGGCTGGTGGGGCACGACCGGCCGCCGCCTCACCGACCTGCAGTCGAGCAACGGCGAGTACGACCCCGTGCTCGGGGCGGAGCTCTACCACCGCTTCTTCGACGAGAAGCTCGCCGTCGAGGCCGCCGGCTTCGACGCGATCGCGCTCAACGAGCACCACAGCACGCCGTTCTGCATGGGCGGCGTGATGAACGTCGAGGCCGCCGTTCTCGCGCGCATCACCGAGCGCGTGAAGATCGTGCTGATCGGCAACATCCTCCCGATCTGGGACGACCCGCTCTGGCTCGCCGAGGAGCTCGCGATCATCGACATGATCTCGCGCGGCCGCCTCGTGACCGGCTGGGTGCGCGGGACCGGGCGCGAGAGCGTCGCCCACAACTCCCCCTCCCCCTACAACTGGGAGCGCTTCCAGGAGGCCCACGACCTCATCGTGAAGGCGTGGACGACGCCCGGGCCCTTCCGCTGGGAGGGCGAGCACTTCGATTTCCGTTATGTCAACCCATGGGCGCGCCCCTACCAGCAACCGCACCCGCCGATCTGGATCCCCGGGGCCGTCAGCAAGCGCACGGTCGAGTGGGCCGCCGCGCGCGGCTACCCCTATGTCATGCTCGCGACGCGCCTGGAGCCGACGCGGCAGGCGTTCGAGTACTACGACGAGTGCGCGCGGGCGCAGGGCTACACGGCCGGCCCCGAGCACCGTGGCTACCTCTTCAAGGTGCACGTGGACGAGACCGAGGAGCTGGCCGAGGAGGTCGGCAAGAAGTACCTGACGGGGCCGGGCAACATCTTCCTCGAGGGGAGCCGCGGGCTCGCGCACCCGCACCTGCAGGACCTGCCGGGCATGACCGACCGCGCCCGGCTGCTGCCCACGGCCGGGGTGCGCAACGTCGCGGAGGCGCGCGGCCAGGCGGCGCCCCCTGCCCCCGCC